>SHYY01000062.1 GCA_009692555.1 Myxococcales bacterium | reverse complement strand
CTCTCCATCCCCTGGAACATCGCCGAGGGAGCGGGCCGGTTCGGAGCGCCGGATGGCGCCCGCTTCTACAGCATCGCCCGGGGCTCCGCGATGGAGTGCAAGGCGATCGTGGATGCCTTGGCGGTCCTGCAACTCGCCTTGGAAGACACCCGCCGACAGGCCATGGAGTTGCTGACCCGCATCCTGGAGATGCTCACGCGCTTGTGCCGGAGAGGTCATCCCCCGCGCGCGAGTGCCCCTGAATCGACTACGACTACGACTACGACTACGTGAGCGGAGGGACCCCCTTCTCCGTTAAGCACCCGGAGCGGCGGGTACTCTTGACCCCCTGGGACGTGGGCGTAGTATGGGGTCGGAAGTCCCCATATGAGCGTCGAGAGCCCCAGCGCGCGCAAGTTTCCCGACTACGTCGCGCCCACCAAGATCCACTACAGCGGCGAGCGCGCCCCCACCATCCACCTCCGCAAGTGCAAGCTCGCCACCACCGTCGGTGGACGGGTCCGCGAGCACCTGTTCGATCAGGCCGAGATCACCCTCGGCGCGATGGAGGACAACGACCTCGTCCTGAACGACGAGACGGTCTCGCGCTACCACTGCAAGATCGTCCAGGAGGACGCCTCCTACGTCCTGCACGACCTCGGCTCCACCAACGGCACCTTCATCAACCGGGTGCGCGTGCGCGAGGGGTTCCTCAAGCCCGGCTGCACCATCGGGATCGGCAACGCCGAGGTGAAGTTCCACGCCGCGGACGAGAAGGTGGAGGTGGTCCCGTCGCGCAAGGAGAAGCTCGGCGAGGCGATCGGGCGGCACGTCAAGATGCGCGAGCTGTTCGCGGTGGTCGAGAAGATCGCACCGACGGGGACGACGGTGATCCTCGAGGGCGAGACCGGCACCGGCAAGGAGGTCATCACCCAGGCGATCCACCGGCTGTCGCAGCGCGCGGCCGGGCCGCTGATGGTGTTCGACTGCGGCGCGGTGCCAAAGAACCTGATCGAGAGCGAGCTGTTCGGGCACGAGAAGGGATCGTTCACCGGGGCGATCATGACCCGCCAGGGGCTGTTCGAGATGGCCCACGGCGGGACGCTGTTCCTCGACGAGCTGGGAGAGCTGCCGATCGATCTCCAGCCGAAGCTCCTGCGCGCGCTCGAGCAGCGCGAGATCCGGCGCGTCGGATCGAATCGCCCGATCAAGATCGATGTGCGGATCATCGCCGCGACCAACCGCAACCTCGAAGTGGAGGTGAAGGCGGGGCGGTTCCGGCAGGATCTCTACTACCGCCTCTCGGTGGTGCGCCTGTTCCTGCCGCCGCTGCGCGAGCGGAGCGAAGACATCCCGCTGCTGGTGAAGCACTTCCTCGGCGCGATCCCGTCCAACCGCGCGCCCGACGGGAGGCAGCGGATCGAGTCGGTGTCGCGGGACGCGATGGATCTCCTGTGCGGCTACGGCTGGCCGGGGAACGTGCGCGAGCTGCTCAACGTCGTCGAGCGCGCCGCGTCGTTCGCCGAGAGCGAGGTGCTCGAGGCGCGCGATCTGCCGGAGGTGCTGCGCGGGGAGGTGGTGTCGCCCGCGCGTCCGCTCCGGGCGGCCTTGATCGCCGGGGCGGCTGCGGAGGGCGGCGAGGGCACGTTCAAGGAGGCCAAGGAGCGCTGGGTCTCCTCGTTCGAGCGCGACTACCTGGTGGCGCTGCTGAAGAAGAACAAGTGGAACATTTCACACGCCGCGCGCGAGGCGGAGATCGATCGGAAGTACTTCCGCAAGCTGATGCGCAAGTACACCATCGAGGGCGCGGGCGACGAGCCGGACGAAGAGTAGACGCGGGTCCGGCTACGGCAACGGCAACGGCAACGCGCGTCTACCTGGCCCTGCTGGCGGTCCAGATCCTGTTCGCCTCCCTCGGGGTGGCGGCGAAGATCGCGCTCCGCCAGGTGCCGCCGCCGGCGCTGGTGGTAATCCGGCTCTGTTTTGGCGCCGCCGTGTTCCTGGGGCTGTGGGCGGCGCGCGGTCGCGAGCGGGTGGCGAGGGCCGATCTGGCGCGGATCGCGCTGTACGCGGTGTTCGGCCTGATCGCGAATCAACTCCTGTTCATCGAGGGGCTTTCGCGCACCACCGCCACCAACGCGGTGGTGATCGGCGCCTCGATCCCGGTGTTCACCGTCGGTGTCGCAGTGGTCCTCGGCCGCGAGCGGGTGACCGTGTGGAAGCTCGCCGGTCTGGCGGTGGCGCTCGCCGGCGCGCTGGCGATCACCGGGGCGGCGCGCTTCGAGGCCGGCGGCGGCCGGATGATGCTCGGCAACCTGCTGGTCCTCGCCAACTCGCTCTCCTACGCGATCTACCTCGTGCTGACCCGCTCCGTGCTGACGCGCTACCGCGCTCTCACCGTGATCGCCTTCACCTTCCTCTTCGGCGCCCTCGGGTCACTCCCGTTCGGCGCCGCTCCGCTCGCCCGCAGCGCCGCGGCCCTCTCGCCCCGCACCTGGGCCGCGATCGCCTACATCGTCGTCTTCCCGACGGTGGGGACCTACCTCCTCAACGCCTGGGCGCTGGCGCGCGCCCCGTCGTCGCTGGTGTCGATCTTCATCTACCTCCAGCCGCTGGTCGGAGTGCTCCTCGCGGCGCTGGTGCTCGACGAGCGGCCGCAGGTCATGACCGCGGTCGCCGGAGCGGCGATCTTCGCCGGGATCGCCCTGGTGGTGGTCGACGCGCGACGGGCCCAGGCGCGCCGCGACCGACTCACGCTCTCCGCCCCTCGTCAAACCGGCGGGCCCCCTCCAGGAGCAGGTGGTTGACCGACATGCCGATCCCGTCCTCCATCTCCACGTCGATCGCGCTCCACTCGAAGGTGCCGCCCGACCAGCGAAGGAGCGCGTAGACCGCCTCGGCCCCTTCGGTGTCGCGCCCGCCGCCGTCGCTGTCGCCGGGGTCGTCGATGCGGGCGGCGACCACGTGCCCCTCGCGCGTGAACAGCCGGCCGGTGGCGCCCCGGCTTCGCAGCACCAGCAGGCCGCTCTTCCGCTCGATCTCGAGCATCGTCAAGAGGGTCGCGAGGCCGAGCTGATCGAGCGATCCCTGGGCCCCGCACTGGGCCGGGACACGGCGGAGCGCCGCAGCGGCGTCGATCACCTCCTGCCGCCTGCGCAGCGCGTTGGCGACCCGGAGATCGAGCTCCTCGAAGCGGAACGGTTTGGTGAGGTAGTCGTCGGCGCCCAGCCGGTAGCCGCGCAGGCGATCGTCGTCGGCGCCGAGCGCGGTCAGGAAGATCACCGGAACCAGCGCGAAGTCGGCGCAGGCGCGCAGCGACCGGACCAGCGCCCATCCGTCCATCCCGGGCATCAGCACGTCGGTCACCACCAGATCGGGCCGCACCTGGAGCGCCTTGGTGTAGCCCTCCTTGCCGTCGCTGGCGGTGATCACCTGGCAGCCCCGAGCGTTGAGCACGGTGGACACCATGCGCAGGAGCCACAGGTCATCGTCGACGATCAATACCTTCCGCCGGGTCACGCTCGAAATCTAGGCAGCCGGCGGAGCGGGGTCAACCTCCGTCGGCCGCCCCTCCGGAGGGCCTCGCAGGTGCTTAACAGCGGAGGGGGCCGTCTTGCTGGCTCTTGCTCGTCACGTAGTCGTAGTCGTAGTCGTCCCATCCGCAGCGATGGCAATCGAACTTCCTCCCGCAACAAATTCCTCCTGCCAACCGACCACCCTGGCCACAAAGGAGGATGCCCATGCTGGCCTACCAGAAGCTCGACGTCACAGGCCATGGAGTTGCTGACCCGCATCGTGGAGATGTTCACGCGCTTGTGCCGGAGAGGTGATCCCCCGCGCGAGAGTGCCCCTGAATCGACTACGACTACGACTACGACTACGACTACGACTCCGTGAGCGGAGGGACCCCCTTCTCCGTTAAGCACCCGGGCCTCGCACGGGCCTCGGGCCTCGCAGGGCGCCTTGACATGGAGCGGCGAAGCTGGTCGGATTGCGCGCCCCAAGGAGGCCCGATGCTGACGACATTCTTTCGCGAGGAGCACGAGATCTTCCGCCGCTCGCTGCGCGAGTTCATCGCCCGCGAGATCGCGCCACACGTCGACGCGTGGGAGCGCGACGAGCTGTTTCCGCGCGAGGTGTTCAAGCGCTGCGGCGAGCTGGGCTACTTCGGCCTGCACTACCCCGAGGAGGTCGGCGGCGCGGGCGGCGACTACTGGTACTCGGTGGTGTGGGGCGAGGAGCTGACCCGCTCCGGAGCGGCGGGCGTGAACATGGGCCTGATGGTCCAGAGCGACATGGCGACGCCGATCATCGGCGAGCTCGGGACGAAGGAGCAGAAGGACGAGTTCCTCGCGCCGGCGATCCGCGGCGAGAAGATCGCTGCCCTCGGGGTGAGCGAGCCCGGCTGCGGCTCCGACGTGGCCTCGATCCGGACCACCGCGCGCAGGGACGGCGACGACTACGTGATCAACGGCGCGAAGTGCTGGATCACCAACGGCACGCGCGCCGACTTCATCACCCTCGCGGTGCGCACCGGCGGAGCGGGCTTTGGCGGGATCTCGCTCTGCACCTTCCCCACCGACGTGAAGGGCTTCGCGGTGACGAAGAAGATCAAGAAGATGGGGAACCACTCCTCGGACACGGCGGAGCTGTCGTTCACCGACTGCCGCATCCCCGCGCGCTACCTCCTCGGCGAGGAGAACCACGGCTTCTACTACATCATGATGAACTTCCAGGGCGAGCGCCTGATCGCCGCGGTCGCCGCCGTCGCCGGCGCGCAGCTCGCCCTCGACACCACCATCCGCTACACGCAGGAGCGGTCTGCCTTCGGTCGTCCGCTGCTCAAGTTCCAGGTGTGGCGGCACACCTTCGCGGAGCTGTTCACCGACGTCGAGGCGGCGCGCTGGCTGACCTACCGCGCGTGCGATCTCTTCAACCAGAAGCAGGAGGCGGTGAAGGAGATCACGATGGCCAAGCTGTTCGCCGGCGAACTCTTCAACAAGGTGGTCGACCGCTGCCTCCAGGCGCACGGCGGCTTCGGCTACTCCGACGAGTTCCCCATCTCGCGGGCGTTCCGCGACGCGCGGCTGATCACCATCGGCGGCGGCACCAGCGAGATCATGAAGGAGATCCTCTCGAAGCGATTGGGGTGGGGCTAGCCCGGTGTACGTCACCGCGCACCGCGTGGGGGCGCCGATGGGGGACGAGGGAGTGAACTCCTTCCTGCACCTCCACGGGGCGCAGTTCGTGTGGCCGGACGATCCGGCGTCGCTGCCGGAGCGCAACCCGGGCGCGCTGGAGGAGCGCCGCACCGAAGTGCCGCCCGGCGGGAACCGGGTGATCGCCTACCTCGATGTGCTCGCCCCCGACGGGACGGGACGCGCCGAGATCGATGCCGCGCTCGCCGATCTCGGGGCCGCCCTCGACGGGAAGGCGAACCCGACGTGGTGCGAGCACGGCAAGGTGACGATCCGCTTCGGGGTCGAGCCGGGGATCGAGAAGAAAGGCCTCGAGGCGAAGGTCGCGGCGCTCACCGAACTCGGCTCCGCCGTCGACGGGCTGCTCGCCCGCCTCGCGAGCTGAGCTACCGGAACGGATTCTCGATCCGCACGCCGTCGATCACCTGGCCGTGCTGGAGATCCTCGCTCAGAACGCGCGGGCAGCCCGCCGCTGCCGCCGAGCGGATGATCAGGGCGTCCCGGAAGGAGAGGCTGTGAAGTCGATGCAGGTCGATGGCCGAGAGGATGAGTTCCGGCCGGATCAGGACCACCTCGAGCCGCAGCAGCAGGTCCACCTTCTTGCGGGCGATCTCCGCGGGCACGCCGAGCTTGCGGGTGGCGTTGACGAAGAACTCCTGAAGGACCTGGGTGGAGAGGACCGCTCGGGACGCGCCGATGAGCTCCCGCAGGATACCTTGCGCCCGTTCGCGCTTGTCCCCCGCGTCGAGGTCATCCGCGTAGAGCAGGACGTTGGTGTCGATGAAGACGCGGTCGGTCAAGGGCGGCGTCGATAGGCGTCTTCGCGGGTGATCTTCTTGCCTCCCGAGTGGCCGCCATGCTTGCGCATGAGCCCGAGCAGCTCGTCTGCCGTCGTCGTTCCGGCCTGCGCTCCGACCATTCTCTCCAGAAATTCCCGGATGACCGCGTTCAGGCTTTTCCCCTGCTGCCGGGCCACCTCGCGAGCCCGCTCGACCACGCCATCATCCACGGAGAGGGTGAGGTTCATGCGACACAGGGTACGTGCACACGGATCCCGTGTCAAACTGCTCGGGGTTCAATGGCCTCCGAGGTCGAGGGTGAAGCGCTCCCGGGCGAAGGCGGCGAAGGTGGGATGGAGGCGGACCGACCACGCCGCTTCGACGAGGCAGGGAGCGATCGCGAGGTCCGCGCCGCGCGTGACGGCGACGTCGACGATCTCGTCGCGGGTGGTCTCGACGTCGAGGACGACCGCCCAGTCCGGCGCCGGGTGGTGCATCGCGACGCAGCGATCGATCCCCGGGGCCACGAGGGGGCGCAGCTCGGGGCGCCCGCCACCGCCGGCGCCCATCCCGATCCCGCCGAGGCCACCCGCGCCCGAGCCGAAACCCGATCCGCGCCCCGTGAGGCGACGCAGGCCGATCGGCGATGGGCGGACGCCCGGCTCGGCGGCGAGGTAGGAGGTCACCGGTGAGACCACCTGCCCGAGCATCGCCACGGCCATCATCTCGCGCGGATCGAGCGCTCCGTGACGGTCCTCGGAGAAGACGAACGCCGCGGTGGCCTTGCTGAAGGGCGCGCTCACCTCGACCACGCGATGGAACGGCTCCGACCAGATCAACCCGTCGACGGCGACGCGGGCGGGAGGCGCGTCGAGGGCGACCATCGCGCGCACGCTCGCGCCCTCGTCGAGCTCGGATGGGATCCCGGTGCCTTCGAACACGGCAGCGTCGACGCGGAAGCGGTCGATCCGGATCGGCCGCACGAGACCCAGGACCGCGGCGCGGAGCTTCACCGGATCGGTCGTGCCGACGTCCAGGTGGGCCAGGAGGCCGTGGCCAGCGCAGGCGATCGGGGCGAGCGGATGGTCGTCGTCGCGGCGCGCGGCCGCCTCGTCGCTGCCGCCCCCCTCGGGGAGGACGACGTGGACCACCGTCTCGCCCGGCAGGCGGGCGAGGATCGCCAGGGCGCGGGTCTGGGCGGCGGGGAACGAGCTGCGCAGCTCGGCGTCGCTGAAGAGGACCACGCGCTTCGGGCCGGAGCGCCCCCGCAGCGCGGCGAGCGCGGCGTCGAGGCCCAGGTCGAGCGCGCTCCCGTTGCCCGGCGCGAGACGGCGCTCCCTGCTTGCTGCGGCGATCCGAGGGTCGAAGGAGGCGGCGGGCGCGAACGCTCCGGCGAGGCGCGCGGCGAAGCGGCGGAAGAGCACCACCTCGAAGCGCGCGTCCGGCACGTGGGCGAGGTAGGCGCGGGCGAGCGCGATCTGCCGCGCGATCCCCTCCTCGCCGACCGAGTGCGATGCGTCGACGACGAACACCACCGAGGCGTCGCGCGGGAGCGGTCGCAGCTCGGGCGCAGCGTCGAGATCGAGGCGCAGGAAGCCGTGTGCCGGCGACGCGATCACCCGGCCGAGGCGGGCCGCCACGGTGTCGATCGGCGGCGCGGCGATCGCGATCGCGACCAGGCCGCGGTCTCCGTCGCCCTCCGGCGCATCGGGGACGAACAGCGGCGAGGTGGCCTCGGCGACCACCGGCGCGCCCCGCCCGGTGTCGACGGTGAGGCTCCACCGCTGGAGGGTGCCGACATCGCGGGCAGCGTGATCCGAGATCACCAGGCGCCATCGCCCGGCGGCCGTGGTGCCCGGCGGAAGGGCGAGCGGGATGCGGGCGCGGAGGTCGTTCTCGCCGCTCCCGGCGCGATCGTGGATCGTGACGCTCCTGCCCTGCGGTGTGACCAGCTCAACGCGCAGGTCTCCGCGATAGGTGTGGACGAGGTCGATCGCGACGGTGGCGGAGCGGATCGCGCCGCGCGCCCGCTCGCTGTCCGGAACCACCACCGGGCTGAAGACATAGCTCCCGCCGGGTGCCCGCGAAACACCACCGTCCCAGGGCGGCTCCGTTGCCGGTGGAGGCAGGTGGAACGACTGCCCGGGCGCGACCGGCTGCCCGTCGAACGATGCCGCCGCGCTCGCTTCGCCGGGCACGGGGCGGAGCACGAACACCGGCGGCACCAGGCCCGGGCCGGGAAAGCGCGGGTAGGAGAGGTGGTAGCGCCCGTCGTGGTAGCTGGTCGGCACGGTGATCGTGTACTCGACGGTGCTGGTGCGGCCGGGAAGGACCGGAAACAGCTGCAGGTGCACCTTGTCGGGCCACACCCATTGGAGGAGTGCCGGGTCCTTGGCCGGAAATGGCCCGAAGCCGGTGAGCTCCTCGTAGAGATTCGCCGCCGCGGCGGCCTCCATCAGGTCGCCGTCGTACCAGGTGTCTCGCGCGCGGATGCGCAGGCCGGTGACCCCGCCCCCGAACGGCAGATCGATGTCGAGCGAGGCCTCGTCGGCGACGGTTCCCCGGTTGGCGAACACGCGCTGCACGCGGTAGCTGGCCACGCCCCTGGCGACGGTGATCTGCACGTCGTGCGTGACCTCGGCGAGCGGCTGCCCGAGCGTCGCCTCCAGCGTGTCGGCGCGCGCGACGCACTCCGCCAGCGCGACCGCGAAAACACCGACGATCCAGGAAGAGCGCGTGGCAACCATGCAGCGAAGGACACCCGCGACGGACGCCGGTTCCCTCCGCGTGCTACGGTCGCGGAATGGTAAGGGCCTGCGATTGGGCAAGTCGATCGATGATCGCGGTCCGAGGCGCCCGGATGGCCAGGCGCGACGACGGAGAATACTCTCTGTATTTGACGGAGGAGCTTCCCCTCAAGACTACAGAAGGGGGGCAAGCCCCCAAAAGCCTGCCGGAATGGATCGGCCGCGAGAGCGACTGAGTTGTCCATTCGCGGGCCCTAAGATCGATTCAGCGGCGGACGGCGGTTAGATCGTCGAACAGCACTTCGCCACCGAGGGTGCCGACGCCGACCAGGCCGCGCGGCACGCCGCCGCTGGGGACGCAGTTCAGCACCATCTTGCTGCCGGTCCAGGCCTGCAGCTCGGTGCCGAAGGAGACCACGCGAAGGAGCGCGAGGTCGTCCACGGGGAGCTGCGCCTCACCGAGGGTCTCGCCGGTGCACTGCGAGTCCCGCACGACGAGGCTGGCGCCGACGGCGTTCGAGACGACGCGGCCGACGCGCACCGGGATGCCGGGCTGGAACTCGACGTAGAGGTAGCTCGCGTCGCCGAGCCAGCCGACGATCACCGCGGCCCCGACGCCCTCGACGCCGCGGCCTGCGCGGACGGAGACCTCGACGGTGAGGGGCGCCATGCCGCGCACCAGCGCCAGCTCGGGGGGGCGGCCGTCGCCGGGGTCGGGGGCGGTGAGCGAGAGCATGCCACCCGCGCGCTTCATCCGATCGGGGCGCCGCGGCAGGAGCAGGCCGGGCTCGCCGTCGGTGAAGGTCTGGGCCGGAGGCGCGGCGTGGGGGCCGAGGAGGGAGTGGACGAACAGCTGCGCGTCGCCGCGCGGCGCCCCGCTCGCATCGCGGCCGCCGATGATCACCACGCTCCCGTCGGGGAGCAGGGTCGCGGTGTGGCCGACTCGCGGCAGCGTCGGAGCCAGTGCGCGGACGGCGCCGGCGGCGTCGATCAGATCGACCGCGCCGCTGGCGGCGCCCTGCTGGTCCGCGCCGCCCACGACCAGCACGTCGCCGTCGAGAAAGCGCGTCACCGTCGGGCGGGCACGCGGGCTACCGAGGGCGCCGAGCGGGAGCGGTGCCTCGGTGGGGGATGGAAGGAGCAGCACCGCCGAGGCTGCGACGAGCTCGCCGCCGGCCAGGACCACGCCGCCCGCGTCGAGCGCCGCCATCGGCGCGGCGGGGAGTATGGCGCCGATCGCGTGCGACGCGACGGGGTCGACGATCTCCCCATCCGTGGCGGCGCCGCCCTCGATCCGCCCGCCGGCGATCAGCACGGTGCCGTCGCTGCGCAGGATCGCCTGGTGATGCGAGCGGCCGCGGAGGAGGGGTGGCCCCGGGCGGTAGGTGCGGCTGGAGGGGTCGTAGAGCTCGCTGGTCGCGAGCAGGGTCCCGGGGGCGCAGTCGTCGCCCCGCACCTCGCTGCAGCCGCCGCTGAGCAGGATCTCGGCGCCCGGGAGGATCACCGCGGAGTGGAAGGCGCGCGCCTCGCCGAGCAATCCGGTGGGCCCGGCCGCCGCGCCGGTGTGGACGAACCAGGCGGAGCGGTTCGAGGCTGGCCCGTCTTCGCCCGCGCCGCCGGCGATCAGGAGGGTGCTGTCGGCCAGCGGCGTCGCGGTGTGGCCGATGGCCATCGCCGGATCGAGGTCGCCGGCACGGACGAAGAGCGCAAAGGCGGGGTCGTAGAGCTCGAGGGTGGTCACCGGCCCGCCGGCATCGCGGCCGCCGGTGATCAGGAGGAGGCCGCTCTGGAGCGGGGTGGCGAGGTGGCCCCAGCGTGGCGCGTGGAGCGGCCCCACCGACGCGCAGGGGGAATCCGGTGCTCCGTAGGCGACCGCCATCGGGCCGTTGGCGATCTGGCCGAGGAGGAAGGGGGCGGTCTGGCCGATCCCGACCCGCGTGCCGTCGGCGGCGAATCCCTCGACCGTCAGGACGCGCACCGCCTGGGGCAGCGGGCCGAGGGCGATCGTACCGTCGGCAGCGACGGTGGCGGAGAGGCCGGGCCCGGGCGCGAGATCTCCGAGCGCGCTCACCACGAGGTGATCCACCGGGCCGGCGAGCGAGCATGCGGCCGGCACCGGGCGGAGCGTGATGTCGTTCCGGGTGCCGCCGCAGGAGGCGAGGGCGAGCGTTGCGAGGAGCAAGGGATGCGGTGCGGCGCGGGAGCGGGTCATCGGGTGCCGGGCTGCGCCGGATCGGCGACGGCAGCGGCGACGGCGACGGCAACGGCAACGGGAACCTTCGTGAGGCTGTCGACCGCCGGAGGGGTGCTCATCATCGGTTGGGGTCGTCGTCCCACACGTTGCCGTGGGCGGCGGGGCGGCGCGCCGGTTTCACCCCGGCGGGTCGTGGCGGGCGGTGCGGGTTTGGCCTCCTCACCGACGGGACGATCGGCGGGGGAGCCGGCGGGTCAAAGCGGAGCCGGGTCTCGAAGGGCGCTCCCTCGGCGCCACGACGGACCTGGAGGGTGAGCACTCCGCCCGTCGCTGCGATCTTCAGCGCCTCCTCCTCGATCTGCTTGCAAAAGGAGGGCGCGTCGTGGATCACCCGATCGAGCACGGTGAGGAGCAAATCGCCCTCCTGCACGCCGGCGAGGCGCAGCGGGCTGCCGGGAGCGACCGCGATCGCCACCACCCCTTCGACCGCGTCGAAGCGCCAGCCCAGCGACGGGAACCAGGTGAGGACGCGGGTCCCGAGCGCCTCCTCGGTGACTAGGAGGCGCACGCAAAGCTGTCGCCAGGCGTCGTCGGAGATCGCAAAGCGACTCCACGCGGTCACGCGCACTCCCTTTGGGCCGCGGCTCTTCTCCCAGTACAGATCGGCGCGCTCGATCGGGAGGATTCCGGCGCCGCTCCTGCGGAGCGCATCGGCCACGCGGCGGCGCGCGCGGGCGACCAGCCGGCTCCCCTTCTCGAGGTCGGCCCCGTCGCCGCCGATCTGCGCCTCGGTGCGCGCCCGCGCGAGATCGGAGAGCGCCTGCGTGCGGGCCTTCTGGAACTGCGACGCGACGTGCTCGATGAATCCGGGGTCGGTGATCTCGAGGGCGAGCTGCGCGGCGGCCTCGTCGAGCGCGGCATCGTCGGCCTGCTCGATCGCCGCCGCCGGATCGATCGCCACCTCGGCGCGTCCCACGAACAGGTGAAGGTCGCCTTCGCGTGTCGCGGAGGTGCGGATCCAGGCCGGGGGCGTGGGCGCCGAGGCCTCGATCCCCGGCTCGCTCCCGGGCGCCGGGCGGGCGCCGCGGTAGAGGGTTCGCGCGACCAGACCGGCGACGGTGAGCACGACGATCACCACCACCCCGCCCATCGCCATCCCGACCCAGGCGCGGCGCGGCGAGGCGGCCGAAGCCGAAAGCGCCCGATCGGGCAGGTGGGTCGGGGCGGGGATCGCGGCGAGAATCGGCGGGAGGATCGGCGACAGCGGAGCTGCCAGCTCGGCCGCCCGCGCCGCCAGCAGTGCCTCGAACGCGGCGCTGCGCGCGCGCAGCCCCTCGTCGGTGGCGGGCTTCGGGAGTCCGGCCATCTGTCCGAGGAGAACATCGGAGGCGACACACTCCACCGGCGCCCCGCAGTCGGCGCAGGTCCGCTCGGGCGGCGTCGCGAACTTCAGGAGATGCCAGCTCTCCCCGACGTCGACGGTGCGCGCCGCGGTGCGCTTGCAAGCAGCGCAGGCGTAGGGGAGCGCGAACGAGAGCACCTCGCACTTCGGTCCCAGGTCCTCGGCGCTCCCGAGGCGCTCGACGAACGCCGACGGGCAGCCGCGCAGCCGGAGCCGATCGACGTGGGGAGTGACCGACTGGAGGAGGCGTCGCCATGCGGCCATGCCGGCCTCGTCGATCGTGCCGAGCCCGGCGAGGTCGAAGATCGCCTCGCCCTCCAGCCCTTCGGCCAGCTTCTCCGACGGAAAGCTCGCGTCCAGATCCCCGGCCAGCCGCACCCACGTCGTGCGCTGATCGATCAGCTTGTCGATCCGCAGCTTCCGCCGCGGGACCGACGCCACGAACTGGAGCCGCGCCGCGAGGAAGGCCTGCACGTCGTCGGGGAGGGCGAAGTCGGGCTGCTGGCGGAGGTAGGAGAAGAAGGTCGACGGGTCCTCGTCGAAGTGCTCGGGGTGGCCGCACGCGGCGCAGGCGCGCTCGGGGAGCCTGCCCCGGCGGATCGCCTCGCGGGTCTCGACCGCGCCGGGATCGATCTGGAAGAGGTGGCGGCGATCGTCGTCGCAGTAGTCGCACCGATAGGGGGCGTGGAAGGAGACCACCGTCGCCGGGCCGGCGAAGTTGGCGACCATGTTGAGCTGGTCGATCACCTTCGGCGCGCACTCGACGAAGTAGAGCGCCGGCGCCCGCTCGGCGATCCGGGCGACGAAGTCGACCCACTCGCGGATGCCGAAGGAGGAGATCTTCTCGATCCCGCCGAGCTCGAGAATCACCGTGCCCCCGGCGATCTCGGCGAGCAGCGCCTGGCTGTCGAACTGCTCGTCGATGGTGCCGTAGAGGCGGAGGCAAGTGATCGGTCCCTCGGCGAGCACCTCCCAGCGCAGCTTGGGGCCGATCTCGTCGGCGACGATGGTCTCGTCGGGGTCCCTCATGAGGACCTCATGGGAAGTGGATCGTCCGCGGGCGGCGCCGGAAGTCGCGGAGATCGGCGTCGAGATCGAGCAGCGCGGTGACCCGCGTCCGGGCCCCCGGCTCGACGTCGAAGTGCAGCGCGCTCGACGAGCGCCACGCGATGAACAGGCCGAGGCCCGCGCCACCCCCGGAGTGATCCTGCTCGCCCCGCAGGCCGCGGAGCAGGCTGGCGAAGAGGTGATCGCGGGTCAGGCGTCCGAAGCGGTCCTCCGCCTCGATCGCCACGTGCGCCCCGTCGCACGCGCAGCGAAGGGTGGCGGCGTCCCCGTCGGAGAGCCGGATCCCGGCCCGGCGATCGTGGGCGTGCCGTGGCTGGCCGTTCTCGTCGGTGGGGGCGTCGTAGAGCGCGTTCATCACCAGCTCGTGGGCGACCTCTCCCGCCAGCTCGGCGACCCGCCGCGTCGCGCCGAGGTGGAGCACCAGCTCGGAGGCCTTTGCGACGGCCGCATCGCGCTGGGCCGGATCGACGACGCGGAGGACGAACCCGGCGGCGCCCCATGCGACGTGGCGATCGATCGGCGGCGACGGTGGGCCGAGCGCGCGGCGGGCGACCGCGAGCAGCTCCGAGTCGCGCGGTGCCTGGCCGGGTCCGGCGCGGGCAAGGAGGGCCACCAGCGGCGGGCGATCGAGCGCGAGCGGAAAGAGACCTTCGAGGGTGGCGCCGTCGTCGGAGCAGAGCGCGACGCACCTCGCGCGCCGATCGGCGATCCAGCGGGAGACCAGCAGGGCGTCCTCGGCCTCGGCGACCACCAGCGCCACGTCGTCCGGGATGGCCGGCGGCTCGTCGACCACCTGCACCGCGAAGCCCGCCGCTGCGACCACTCGCGCCACCCGCCGTCCGGCGGCGCGGTCGCGCAGGGCGACGAGGGATCGCGGCTCGCCCGCGTGCGGCTCGGGGTGCATCGTCCTGGCGCGGGATCCTACCGGACGGCGGGGGGCGCGTCCAACCTGCATCCCTCCGCGGGTGCTTACGACTACGACTACGACTACGTGACGAGCAAGAGCCAGCAAGAGGGCCCCCTCCGCTGTTAAGCACCCTCCCTCCGCAGACCCTCCGCAGCGCCCCTCTGCCGAGCCTTGACACACTCGCTGGCGGGTCCCTAATGGACCCAGCCGATGAAGACCCTCCTCGTCGCTGGTGTTGCGCTCGCCGCCTTCGCTGCGGCGCTGGTCTACCTGCGTTCGGATCGACCGGTGGAGCAGGGCGTCACGTCGGAGCGGCCCGCGCGTCCGGCGACTGCGATGGGAACGGGAACGGCAACGGCAACGACAACGACAACGGGAACGGGAACGGGAACGGCCTCCGCAGTCGACGTTGCGGACTCCGACCCTCTCCAGCTGCCGCAGCCGGTGAAGCTGCCGCCCCCCAGCCCGGCCGAGATGGAGGCGCTGGCCACCAAGCTCGAACAGGCGGCGGACGAGCCGCATCGCGAGATGGCGATGCACGACTACGTCTCCGCATCGGCGCGCCTCGACTTCGTCGGCCAGCGGCAGGCCCACTACCGGCTGGAGGAGATCGAGAGACGACATGCCGGGCCGGCCGACGCGGGAGCGCGATGAGCGGCGCGAGCCGATTTCCGCTGTTCTCGCCCCTTGTGCTAGCGTTTCACCGCCGTGACCCGCCGCAGCACGCTCGCGCTCGCCTCGTTGCTCGCCGCTTCCCGCGCCGCCGCCCTTCCTGGGCCGGCCGTCACCGACGAGACGCGCACCCTCACCGACGAGGTCGAGCGCGCGATCGCCGAGGGGCGGCATGGGCGGGCTGCCGCGCTTCTGCGGGGCCTGGAGACGCTCGCCGCGCCCTCTCCGGCACCTGTGCTTCGTAGCGCCGAAGTGTTCGCGCTCGCCGGCCAGCGCGACCAGGCGATCGAGTCCTACCGCCGCTACGCCGCGGCGCCGCAGGCGATCCCGGAGGCCCGCGCGCGCGCCGAGGCGGAGGCGGCGAGGCTCGAGGCCGCACCGCCGCTTCCGGGGGCACCCCTGCGGATCGAGCGCGCCACCGACGAGGCGAAGCGGCTGTTCGAGAGCGCGCAGAGGTTGCAGAAGAGCGGCCACACCGATGCGGCGGTGCGGCTCCTCGAGGCGGCCGTCGAGCTCGATCCGGAGCTGCCCGGCCCCTATCGAGTGCTCGGTGCCCTCTTTGGAGGCGGGGGTGGCGGCACCGGGGGCCCCGCTCCGGACAAGGCCCGCGAGGTGCGCTACCTCGCCGGCTACCTCCGGCTCAGGCCCGACGGGCCGATCGCCGACGCGGTGCGGGAACGGCTGGAGAAGGAGAGGGCGCTCGCCCGCCTCACCGTCGAGGCGTCGTTCCCGTGCGAGCTGCTGATCGATGGGCGGCCCGTCGGGCGAGTGACCCCGGTGAAGGATCTCGCGGTGCCACCCGGCCCGCACACGGTGACCCTGGTGAACGAGCGCTACCACATCGCGCGCAACCTGCGTGTCGAGCTGCGCCAGGGCGAGGCGCTCACCCGTGGCTTCGAGTTCGGCGTCCTGCACACCCGCCTCGAGCCGTGGGCGCGCGTGCGCGTCGACGGGAAGGACATCGGGTTGTGGGACGAGGTCGGGGTGCCGGCCGGGCGCCACGCGGTGTCGTTCGAGGCCCACGATGGCACCCGGCGAGGCGCGCGCGAAGTCGACGTGACCCCGGGCGGGCACTCCGAGCTGCACTGGTAGCCATGGAAAATACCGGCCCCTTCAGCAAGCTCCCACCCGGGTCCACCAGCGACCCGGCGCCCTTCGGCAAGTACCTCCTCCTCGGGATGATCGCGCGCGGCGGGATGGCCGAGGTCTACCGCGCCCGCACGCGCACTGCCGATCGCCTGCTGGCGATCAAGTGCATGCGGCCGCAGCTCGCCAAGGAGACGCGCTTCGTCGACATGTTCATCCGCGAGGGCAAGCTCGCGGTGCTGCTCGATCACGACGCGATCGTCCGCACCTACGAGATCGGACGGGTCGAGGGGCGCTACTTCATCGCGATGGAGTACATCGGCGGCAAGGATCTCACCCAGCTCCTCCGTCGCTGCCAGGAGGCCAACCAGCGCATCCCGGTGCCGCACGCGGTCTACATCGCGGCGCGGATGTGCGAGGGGCTGCACTACGCCCACACCCGGGCCGACGCCGAGGGGCGGCCCCTGAACATCGTCAACCGCGATGTGTCGCCCTCGAACGTCCGGCTCTCCTACGACGGCGACGTGAAGCTGATCGACTTCGGGATCGCGCAGGCGATGTTGAAGTTCACGTCGGAGATCGGGGTCCTGAAGGGCAAGTTCAGCTACATGTCGCCGGAGCAGATCCGGGGCATGCCGCTCGATGCCCGCACCGACGTGTTCTCGACGGGGATCGTGCTCCACGAGATGCTGACCACCGAGAAGCTGTTTCGCGGCGACACCGAGTTCGCGCTGATGGAGAAGGTGCGCAAGGCGGAGATCGTGCCGCCCTCGAAGTTCAACCGAAGGGTGCAGGGGGCGCTCGATCAGCTGGTGCTGCGGGCGCTGGCGCGCGATCTCCCGGAGCGCTTCCAGTCGGCGGCGGAGATGGCGGAGGCGCTGTACGGGATCCTCGATACCTACGGCTTCACGCAAGGGGAGCTGCAGGAGTTCATTCGCGGGCTGTGCCGGCAGGACTACGCCAAGGAGCTGGAGGAGGTCGAGGTGTGCAAGGCGAGCCTGCCGTCGGAGGAGCCGGATTCCTTCTCGGGCGAGCACTCGGTGCCGGAGATGGAGATCATCGAATCGTCCGAGCCGAGCTCGCTGCCCGCGCGGCCGACCGAGCGGCTGGAGGTGATCGACGCACCGACGGAGCCGCAGCCCGATCCCGGACCGAAGGGTGGGCTGTGGGCGAAGATCAAGGGCCGGTTCGGGAAGTAGGCGGGAGCAAGGAGCGTGCACTCCCCCTTCGCGAGGCCACCGGCGCGCGCGGTTGCCGGATGGTGCATTTGCACCATTTTATGTAGCATCTGCACCATTGCGGCCGCCCACGAGCCGGGCGGGGAAGAGGACGATGATCACCACGCCCTCGTCGTCCCTGCGCGCACCGCGCCGGTGCTGATCGAGCGCTTCGCTCCGGACTACCCGGAGAGCGCCCGCGGCGCCGGGATCGGCGGGCAGGTCTCGCTGGAGATCGCCGTCGCTGCCGACGGAACCGTCGCCTCGGTCAAGGTGCTCCGCGGCGCCGGCTTCGGGCTCGACGAGGCCGCGGTCACCGCTGCGCGCCGCTTCCGCTTCCGGGCCGCCACGGAGAAGGGGCACAACGTCGCCAGCACGGTGGTGTTCGATCAGAACTTCCGGAGGGCGGCCTCACCGAGCGGCAGATGGCGCTGCTCTCGTTCCGGCACAAGGACCCGGTCCACGAGTTCGATGCCTCGCTCTACTTCACCCGCTACAACCTGGCGCGGTGGGACAACTTCACGTTTTTTAAGGGGGATCCGCTCGGCGGCGACGCGATCGAGCAGGACGATGCGCGCGTCTACGCCGGCGCCCACGTTGCGTACCACTTTCATTCCCACCTCGGCCCACTCTCGCTGCGCTCCACGATCGGCCTCCAGTCCCGCCACGACACCACCCACGTCGAACTCTGGAATGCCACCTCGCAGGGTGGCGAGTACCGCAAGCGTACCGGCCGCCTCGTCGACGGATCGCGCTTTCATTTCGGGAATGACGACGACATTGCCCAGCTGAATCTCTCCGCCTACGTCGAGGAGGATATGGTGGTCGCGCGCTGGCTGCGGGCGATCGTCGGAATCCGGGCCGACTACTTCGGCTTCCAGGGGGTCGATCGCGGCGAGGCGCTCGGCGCGGGAAATCCGAGCACCTCGGGCGTGGCGCAGCGCTCGCTCCTCAGCCCGAAGGCGACGGTGGTGCTGACCCCGACCCGGCCGCTCGACCTCTACCTCAATTTCGGGATGGGCTTCCATTCCAACGACGCGCGGATCGCGGTCCAGGAGGGGCGCGTCACCCACGAAGGATCGGTGGTCAACACCGTGCCGCGGATCTACGGCGGCGAGATCGGCGCGCGGCTCGATCTGTGGGGGCGGGTGGCGATCGCCGCGGCGGCGTGGGCGAGCTACCTCGAGAACGAGACGGTCTTCACCGGCGACGGTGGCGTGTTCGAGCCCTCCGATCCGACGCGCCGGATCGGGGTCGATCTCGAGGTTCGCGCGCGCATCTTTTCGTGGCTGTTCGCCGACGTCGATCTCGCCCAGGCCGCCGCGACGTCACTCCCGAGGGAGGGCGAAGGCGGCGCGCTCGCGCTGGCCCCGAAGCTGTACATGACCGGGGGATTGACGGTGAAGCACCCCGTCGGTGTGCGGGCCGGGCTGCGCTTCCGCTACCTCGGGCCGCGCCCCGCATTCGACGAGACCTCCGAGGAGTACCGGACGCTCCATCCCACCGAGCCGAAGCGGGTCAACACCGAGGGATTCTTCGTGGTCGACCTCTACGGTGCGTGGCGGTGGCGCTTCCTCGAGGCGTCGCTGTCGGTGCAGAACCTATTCAATTCGACCTGGCGCGAGGCGCAGTTCGGAAACCATTCGTGTACGCGGGGCGAGACGACCGATACGACCAGCTCCAGCTACGCGGTCTGCGGTGTGTCCCTGGCGGCGGCTGCGCGCACCGGCGTGGCCGACGTGCACTTCACGCCCGGCGTTCCGCTCCATCTGGAGCTGACGCTGAAAGCGTATTGTTGATACGCCGTATCAATTGCTGCCGGCCTGGATGATCGCCAGCGCGACGCTCTTCCGGATCTGCTCCATCGCCACGTGATCGCTCTTCCAGTAGAACGACCCATTCATCGGCTTGCAGTTGTTCCAGCCGCATCCGCCGAGCTGGCTGTAGATCTGCGCCATCTGGGTCCGTACCATCGCCCCGAGCCCCTTCTGCTCGGCGAGGCGGAAGAGCGCCCAGTCCTGCAGGCCCGAGCGCAGCATCTTCAGGCGATAGGAGGGGACGGGGCCGTCAATCGCCACGTCGGCAGGCGAGCCCTTGGGGGCGCTCTGGCCGTCGTGATGGCCGGGATAGACCAGCATTCCGTCGCCGGTCTTGCCAAACGCCGTCGTCGGGCCCCACGGATCCTTCATATCCCAGCCGAGGATCTGCCAGAACAGGAAGCCGGTGGCGCCCTCGTAGAACGAGCCCCACATCATCATTCGTGGCTCCACGCCGTCGAGGGTGTTGCTGGCGAAGGTCGGGTAGGGGGCGCCCTGCGCGTTGCTCTCGTAGAACCACAGCTTGGTGCCCTTGGCGAACTGCGCCGGCCACTCCTTGCGGCCGTAGGCGGTCTCGTTGATGAGATACCATTTGTCGTAGCACTTCAGGCAGGCCACGTAGATCCCGAGCGCGGGATCGAGCGTGGCGGCAGTCTCGGCGGTGGGAAAGGTGGTATCGAAGATCTGGCCCTTCCAGGCCGGGTCGCCGGCCTGCATCAGCTGGCTGTACTGGGCGATCTTCGGATACAGGGCGGGGGCCGGCTCGTCGGCCGCGAACACGTAGGCGCGCGGGAACCATCCCTTCGCTTTCAGATGCGTCGCCCAGGCCTTGGCGAGCGCGGTGTATTGCGCGGCGGTGCACGCCTCGAGGCCCCAGTCGACGCCGGGTGAGAACGGGGTGCTGAACTGCGTGATCGGCACACCGTCGGCGAAGTAGGTGCCGTCCATGTAGGGTTTCATCGCCGCGTCCCAGGCATCCCAGCCGGTCGGCACATTGCAGCCATTGGCGACGCTCGGAATGAACGAGGGGCCGACGTCGATGCGGTGGCTGTGGGCCAGCTCCTCGTAGCGCTTCACCACCTTGCGTGCCTGCGCGTTCCAATCGAGCCAGCAGTTGCCGGAGCAGGCGGCAGTCCCCTTGTGGAACTGGATGATCCCCGTGCTCTGCATCTGGAAGTAGGTGGTGACCGAGCGGGAATCGGGCAGCTTCAGGTTCCAGACGGTCACCGAGAGCGGCAGCGAGACTGGACTGGAGTTCTGCGCGCTCACCCGGATGGTCGCGGTGTAGACGCCGGGCGCGGCACCTTGCGGGATGTGGATGTCCACCCAGATCGGCTGGTTGGTGCCGGCAGCGACGGTGAAGGCGCCGGTGGACTGGCCGGTGTAGGGATCGACCAGGGGCACCAGGGCATCGGGCACCTTGCTCTCCTTGGTCGGCGATTTCGCCGGCGCGGGAGAGTTGCCAGGGAGCGCCGTGACCCCCGCGAAGTCGACGAACACCTGGCGAAGGAACGTCACCGCCGATGCCGGGATCTTGTGGCCGCTCCCGTCGCTGAGGTCGGTTGACTCGATGCCGCTCACCGCGAGCGCGCCGGCCGGACGGATCACGATCTGGTGGGACTCCCACGAATCGCGCGGCCCCTCGACGGCGATCGCGGGGCTGCCGGCGACGGGGACGGTGCCCGGCTGGATCTTGATCCCGGGATGCTGCGACCAGAGGGTGAAGGTGGCGGGCGGGAGCGCCATGTCGGCAGGCGGACCGGCTCCGCCGTCGGTGGAGACGGGCGGTGTGGGGGTGACCGGGGCCGGCGGTGGGGTCTGGATGCAGCCGGAGAACAGCCCCGAGAACAGACCATTGAGGAGGAGCGCCGTCGCAGGGCGGGCGGATACGGTGATCATGCCGGAACGATAGCATGACCGGCGGGTGACATTAGGGCCCGCGAACGAACAAGTCGATGCCCTCGCGGCCGATCCATTCCGGCTGGCTTCGTTCCTCCTCCGTCAAATACAGAGAGTATTCTCCGTCGTCGGCAATAGCCGACGTGCATCAAGCTCTGAAAGCAACGTCGCGCCTCGCCAGCCGGGCGCCTCGGCCGCGATCATCGATCGACTTGTTCATTCGCGGGCCCTTACTTGGCCCACACCAGCGCCTGGGTGGCGTACATCCACGAGCCCGCGGCCGAGCAATTGGCGGGATTTCCGCCGCCGCAGTAGGCGCCGTTGTTGCCGACGCCGGAGTTCACGTCGTTGTTGCTGACCGCGCAGTTGCAGCAGGCGCCATCGGCCGCCTGGTAGCAGAAGACGCACAGCTTGCCGCAGCCGCTCGGCGTGTTCTGCGGATTGGTGCGACCGCAGGGATTGGCCGGCTTGATCACCGCGACGCCCGCGCGCATGAAGATCGGCGCCTGCGCGCGATCCTGGCCGAAGGTGGTCCGCCAGACGGTATAATCGGGATAAGCTGCAAAATCGACGTTGGTGGTGGTCATCAGCGACTGGGGGCTCGCCGCCGACACGAAGGTGACCGTGACGCCGGCCGGGGGCGCGCCCATAAGCGGCGTGGTGAAGCGCAGGGAGGTGGTGTCCGCCAGGGTGAAGAAGGCGCGCGAGGTGGCGTCGAGGACGCCCGCCCCGGGGTAGGCGCTGTCCACCATCTTGGCCTCGTTGATCGCGACCTTGTTGGTCCAGTTGACGCTGCCGTGGCAGAAGTCCCCCTTGGCGAGCTTCATCACCAGCGTCCAGCCACCGCCGGCGGTGGTGTTGTCGCAGTACGTCTGGTAGGTGGTGGCGCCCGTGGCGTCGGTGGCCAGCGTGGCCACGCCGTCGCCGGCCCCGGCCTGGGCCGCTTTCCACTCCTTGCAGCTCAGCGGAGGCCGGCATTTCTTGCCTGCCCCGTCGCACACCGCGGTGGGGGCGCAGTCGGTGCTCGCCCCGCAGACTTTTCCGATCGCGCACTTCGCCACGCAGCTTCCTCCGCAATCCGCGTCACTCTCGGTTCCGTTCTTGACGAGGTCCATGCAGGTCGGGGCGACGCACTTCTGCGCCGTGCAGACGGCCGACAGGCAATCGACCGCCGTGCCGCACGCCTTCGTGTCGGCACACTTCGGGCAGCTCCCGCCGCAGTCGACATCGGTCTCGCTGCCGTTCTTGACCTTGTCAATGCAGCCGGCAGCGACGCACTTCAGCGCGGTGCATACGCCGGTGGCGCAGTCGGAGGCCGCCGCGCACACCTTGCCGACGGCGCACTTGAGCACGCAGCTCCCGCCGCAGTCGACGTCGCTCTCGCTGCCGTTCTTGATCACGTCGTTGCATGTCGGGGCGGCGCACTTGCTCATCGCGCACACGCCGGAGGTACAGTCTCCGGCGCCGCCGCAGGCCTTGGTGTCGCCGCACTTCGGGCAGCTCATCCCGCCACAATCGACGTCGGTCTCGCCGGCGTTCTTCACGTTGTCCATGCAGCCGGGCATGGTGCACTTGCCCCCCATGCACACCAGGGAGGTGCAGTCTGAGGCGGCGCTGCAGGACTTGTTGTCGGCACATTTCGGGCACGTCATCCCGCCGCAATCGACATCGCTCTCCGCGCCGTTCTTCACCAGATCCTTGCAATCGGCCGCCGCGCAGGCACCACCGGTGCAGACCGCCTCGGCGCAGTCGCTGGCGGCGCCGCACTTCTTCCCGACGGCACACTTCTCGCACATCCCACCGCAATCGGTATCCGTCTCGGCGCCGTTCTTGACGCTGTCCATGCAGGTGGGGGCGGCGCACGCATTCATTGCGCAGACGCCCGAGGTGCAGTCGGAGGCGGCGGCGCACGCCTTTCCGTTGACGCAGGCGGGACAGGTCATTCCGCCGCAATCGGCGTCGGTCTCGCCGCCGTTCTTGACCTGGTCCACGCAGGTCTCCTTGACGCAGGCATTGGCGGTGCAGATCGCGCTCGCGCAGTCGGTGCCCGCCGCGCACGCCTTCCCCTCGACGCAGCCGGGGCAGCCTTTTCCGCCACAGTCGAGATCGCTCTCATCGCCGTTCTTGATCCCGTCCATGCAGCCGGGCTTGGCGCACACCGCGCCGGCGCATACGCCGCTGGCGCAGTCGGTGCCGGCCGCGCACGCCTTGCCCTCGGCGCAGACGGGACACGCCATTGCCCCGCCGCCACCGCAGTCCACGGCGGTCTCGCTGCCGTTCTTGAGCGCGTCATTGCAGGTGGGGGCGGTCAGATCGGCCCGCTCCAGGAGATCGGGTGCGACCGCGAGATCCCCGGCGCCCGAATCCGTTGCCGCGCTCGCGAGGTCAACCTGGACGTTCATCGATTGATCCTGGGCGGCGGGGGACTGATCGGTCGCGGGCATTGGATCACCGCATCCCGTGATGAGGAACACCGCCACCGCCACCGTTGACACTTGACCACAGATCGCTCGACTCGTTGTCATGGGCTCTCCTTGCTCTCCCGGGCAGGGAGAGGCCGGGCCATCATCGCACGTTGGCTGACTCGCCGGTCCGCCTTTCGCCGCGCGCCGTGAGGATGTGCGTGTGCACCGGGACCGACTCTTCGGCGAGGGCGGGACGGGCCTGATTGAGCAGCCGCCGCAGCGCGAGATCCGTCTCGATCGGGCGACGGTGGCGGAGGAAGATTTCCTCGGCAGCCCGCGTCTCGCGTCCGAGGTCGCGCAGCGCCAGCATGCGCTGGAAGAGCCCCTCCTCCGCCTCGGGATCGATCGCCAGCAGGCGGTCTGAAGCGGCCAGCGCGCCGATCGCGTCCCCGGCGAGCCCACGCAGTCGCGCGACCAGACCGAGAGCGTTTCGGTCGTCGGGGAGGCGCGTCAGGAGCTGCTCCGCCGCGGTCAGCGCCGGTCGATCGCGATACGCACGATGCAGCGTCGTGGCGCGCAGCCAGAGCGACGCAGGGACGCCCGGTCCGGGCCGCGCATCGAGGCGATCGAGCAGCGCCAGTGTCTCGTCGGTCTGCCCGAGCGCGAGGGCAAGACGGGCCAATCCGAGCAGCGGCTCGGGGCGATCGGGAGCCAGCGCCGCCGCGCGCAGGAGGGGGGCGAGCGCCTCGCCGGCACGGTCGACCAGGGCGTCGGCGAGCGCCAGCCCGTGATCGACCAGCCGCTCCCACTGCGTCACGGCGGCCGTCTCACCGTCGCTGATCACGATCTGGGCTGCCGCCATCTCCACCACGGGAGGCGACTCGCAGCGCGCGCGCACCAGCGCATCGCGCACTCCCGCGCAGGCGAAGGCGAGGTACTGGCGCTCGAACTTTCGATAGAGCAGTCGCGCCCGCACCGTCGCCGTACCCCAGGGGACGCGGTAGCGAACCGCCTGCGGATCGGCCGGATTGAGCGAGGTGTCGAAGGCCACGCCGCGCAGGTGCTGGACGTCGCGATGGGCGATCGGCTGGCCGAGCGCGTCCACCGGCTGCGCGCGCACTCGATGGGCCGCGGGATCGAGCGATCCACCGCCGTCGAGACCACCGCTCCCGGCGATCGGCTGCCCCGCCCCGTCGCTGGCGGTGACCTCGATCCAGACCTCGTTCGAGTCCATCGTGCCGCCGGGAAAGCGGTGCCCGACGCGCCGGTTGCGCAGCACCACGTCGACCGCCCCCGGGGCGGCGCCGAGGAGGTCGATGCTCACCGCGCCGCGCAGGAACTCGGCGGTGCGGCGCTCCTGTTCTTCGTCGCCGCGGAGGTGCGGGAGCGCGGTGTTGGCCCCGAGGAAGCGGTGCGAGCGGATCTTCCCGTCCCTGGCCGCCTGGTCGCCCAGCACTGCCGGCTCGAGCGGCATGTGGCAATCCTGGCAGCGCTGTGCGGCATCAGGGCGACTGACGGCGGTGGCCCCGCGTCCGGCGATGGCGCTGTCGTACCAGGCGTCGAGATCGTTCTGCCCGCGCAGCCAGCGCTCGCCGGTCACCTCCTCGGTGAGGCCCACCTTGTGGCAGGTCCCGCAGAACTGGCTCGTGGCGAGCAGCGCCGGGCGAAGGCGTACGCCGTGGCCGCTCCCGGCGCCGTAGGGCACCGGATCGACCTGCGCGTGGAAGCGGCCATTGCCGCGCAGATCCTCGATGCGGGTGATGGAATGGCACACCAGGCAGACGATCCCCGCCTGCGCCGACGCGCTCCCGACGTCGATCTTCCGGTCGATCGATCCGTCGGCCACCAGCGTCGGGTCGTGGCAGTCGGCGCAGAAGCGCGACTCGCGCTTGCCTTTCTCGTCGCGGAAGGCGTTCACCGCCGCGGCATAGTAGGGATTGTTGAACGATGCGAAGCGGTGCGCCGAGGAGGACCACTGCGCGGCGACGTCGGCGTGGCAGCGGGCGCACAGCCCGGCACCGATCGGCGGGCCGGCGTAGAAGCTGGTCTTTTGCACGGCCGCGCGGATCGTCTCGGCGCTCGGCCGGCGT
Organism: Myxococcales bacterium; assembly: GCA_009692555.1. Classification (GTDB taxonomy): domain Bacteria; phylum Myxococcota_A; class Polyangia; order Palsa-1104; family SHYY01; genus SHYY01. The sequence goes on along the minus strand of SHYY01000062.1, from coordinate 6,408 downwards.
CCGCCGATCAACTCGCCCACCGTCGCTGCGCCGCCGGGGACGAAGCGGGCTGCCTCCGCCACGCCGGCGACAACCGAGACGATCAGGGCGGGGACGAGACCACGGAGAATCATTACTTCTGGCCGCGGCGCGGCACCGCCATTCCCGGCAGCCCGAGCTGAGGCAGCGCCGATCGCACCACGCGCCGGAGCGCGATCTGCCCGCGCGGCGCATTGGCGAGATCATTGGCGTGCTGCAGCGCGCGCTGGCCCCCACCGGGCGGGCCGCCCCACACGCCGTAGCGCGGGCCCTGGCAGGCCACCGGGCCGTTCCAGTAGTGGCGGATGATGTAGCGCCCCTGGAAGTTGTTGGTCGAATCGGGTTTCACTTCGCCGGGGAGCTCCATCGACGTCCCATCGAAGGTCGAGCGTCCGCCCACCATCGGGCGGGCCTCCTGGAAGATCAGGTCCTCGGAGAGCGTCTCGCGGTCGTAGCGGGTGTGGAGGCGGGTCAGCACCCACGGGGAGAAGTTGCCGAAGAAGCCGGGGCGACCGCGGAAGCTCGGGCGCATTCCGGGCGGGGGCCGCTGGGGAGAGGGCGGCTGCTGCGGTGAGGTCGGCGCCGGCGCCTGCGCGCCCGAGAGGATATCGTTCCCGAGGGTGTAGAGGTCGCTCGGCTGGAGCGGCGGCACCGGACAGGGGTCGCACGAGGTGGTCTGCCACGCGTATTCGGTGACCACCGCCTTGTTGTTCGCCTTGGCCATCGTCTCGTCGAAGAGCTGGGCATAGAAGGCGCCGAAGGACTTGCGGACGTCGTCCAGGACCTCCAGGTTGGTCGGGATGAAGACATTCGGATAGTTGGCGGTCTGGAACCGCGAGGTGGGGTGCAGGATGTAGACGATCAGATCCTGCTTCCCGTCGGCGTTGATGAGGCCGAGCCGCACCGGGAGGCGCAATTCCTGCGATTCGAAGGAGAAGCGCAGCGGGGAGAGGACCACCGCGCCGTGCGAATCGCGCTTGACCTTCTGGATATTGACCTTGGCGACGAAGAACTTCATCTGCGAGCGGACGTAGGGAGCGAGTGCCGGCGCCGCCTGGTCGGGGATCCGGTACTTGTTGAATTTCAGCCAGGATTCGAGGCCATTGGCCTCCTTCGCCGAGAGGATCACGATCTCGTACTCACCGACGGTGAAGCGCGCCTCGACCTTGACCCCGAAGTCCTCGTCGGCCGCCGCGCCGCGCTTCATCTTCGGGGCCGACCTGGGCGGTGCACCGGTGCTCTTCATCGCCTCGTAGCGGGGCTGGAAGCAGGGATCCTGTTCCCAGTACTCCACCAGGCGCGGCGCCGAGAGCGCGTCGATGTGCTCGAACACGTTCGGCTCGAGGGTCTTCACGTCCTCCTTGTGCAGGACCACCGGCACCGGGACCACCATCGCGAAGTCCTCGGTGGGCCCCTTGTAGTTGTTCGACATGGTCATGACGGTGCGATTGCCTTTTCGCATCAGCACCACCTGCGAGGCATTGTTGGTGAGCTTCGCGTCGGCACCGGACACGAAGAACCCGCAGAACGCCTCGGCCGCGGTCGGCACGGCCGTCAGTAGAAGGAACAGAGCGATTCGATTGATCATTTGGAGGTCTCCCGAGAAATGGATGGAGGGACTACTTGCGCCGCTGCGGCACCGGCAGCCCCGGCAGCCCGAGCTGCGGCAGCGACGATCGGACGACCTTGCCGAGCTTCACTCCGCCGCGCGGCGCATTGGCCAGATCGGTCGCCGCGTGGGTCGCCCGCTCGCCGCCCGGCGGGCCGCCCCAGACGTTGAAGCGCGGGTTCTGGCAGGCCACAGCGCCATTCCAGTAATGGCGGATGATGTAGCGCCCCTGGAAGTTGTTGCTTGAATCGGGTTTGACCTCGCCCGGCATTTCCATCGAGGTGCCGTCAAAGGTCGAGCGCCCTCCGACCACCGGGCGCGCCTGGCGAAACACCAGGTCCTCGGAGAGCGTCTGCTTGTCGTAGCGGGTGTGGAGGCGGGTCAGCACCCACGAGGAGAAGTTGCCGAAGAATCCACCCTGGGGCGCCCCGCGGCCGGGCCCGCGATTCGGGCTCCCCGGGACCCGCGCTGCAGCTCCCGAGAGCACGTCGTCACCGAGCGTGACGAGATCCTCCGGCTGAAGCGGCGGCACCGGACAGGGATCGCACGACGCTGTCTGCCACGCATATTCAGTGACCACCGCCTTGTTGTTCGCCTTGGCCATCGTCTCGTCGAAGAGCTGCGCGTAAAAGGCGCCGAAGCCCTTCCGCACGTCGTCCAGCACCTCGAGGTTGGTGGGAATGAATACATTGGGGTAGTTGGCGGTCTCGAAGCGCGAATCGGGATGCAGGATATAGACGATTAGATCCTGCTTGCTCTCGGCGTTGATGAGGCCGAGGCGGACCGGGAGCCGCACCTCCTGCGACTCGAAGGAGAAGCGCAGCGGCGAGAGCACCACCAGCCCGTGCGCGTCGCGCTTCACCTTCTGGATGTTGACCTTGGCGACGAAAAACTTCATCTGCGAGCGGACATAGGGGGCGAGTGCCGCCGCCGCGCCATCGGGGATGCGGTACTTGCTGAGCTTCAGCCAGGTCTCCAGACCGTTGGCCTCTCTGGCCGAGAGGATCACGATCTCGTACTCCCCGACGGTGAAGCGCGCCTCCACCTTCACGCCGAGGCCGTCACTGGACCCGGCGCTCGACGCCGAGGGCGCGGGCGGCGGCATCCCGCCCATCTTGTCGTAATCCATCTCGCGCGGCCGGAAGCACGGGTCCTGCTCCCAGTATTCGACCAGCCGCGGCGCCGAGAGCGCGTCGATGTGCTCGAAGACGTTCGCCTCGAGCGTCTTCACGTCCTGCTTGTGAAGCACCACCGGGACCGGGACCACCATCGCGAAGTCCTCGGTCGGCCCCTTGTAGTTGTTGGACATCGTCATCACGGTGCGATTGCCTTTGCGCATCAGCACCACCTGCGAGGCGTTGTTGGTGAGCTTCGCATCGGCGCCCGACACGAAGAACCCGCAGAACGCCGACGCCACCGACGGCAGGGACCACACCAGGACCACGGCCAGCTTGCGCATCTTCTCTCCTTGATCGAAGGGGGATGCTACCGCGCCGCGCGGAAAAGGTCACCGTTGACTCCTACGCCCGCCGCTCCCAAAATCAGGGCCCACTTCGAGCCAAGGAGGCGACCATGAAGGCGTTTCGCCGCGGCGGCGTGACGGAGTCGCCCCGGCGGTCCGTGATCGCCCCGCTGCGCCGGATGTTGCCTCTCACGGGCGTCTCCGCGCTCCTGCTCGGATGGAGCCTTGCGGCGCATCTCGCGGGCGCGCACACCCTCCCCGGCCCCGGCAAGGTGGCGCGCGCAATCGTCGAGCTGACCGAACGCGGCCTGCTCCTGCGCTTCGCCGTTGCGTCGCTGTTTCGGGTCACCTGGGGCTACCTGCTGGCCGTCGCTGTCGCGGTCCCGCTCGGCCTCTGCCTCGGCCTCCTCCAGCGCGCCGAGCGCACGCTGAATCCGCTCCTCCAGATCCTCCGACCGATCTCGCCGCTGGCGTGGATCCCGCTGGCGATCCTCTGGTTCGGGGTCGGTGATCTCTCGGCGATCTTCATCATCTTCATCGCCTCGGCGCTGCCGCTCACCGTCACCACGATCAACGCGGTCCACCTCGTCCCGCGCGTCCACCTCGACGCCGGCAGGAACTTCGGGCTCGGCCCCCTGGCGCTGGTCCGCCGGGTGGTCTATCCGGCGGTGCTCCCGCAGCTGATCGGCGGTCTTCGTCTCGCGCTCGGCATCGCCTGGCTGGTGGTGGTCGCCGCCGAGATGATCGCCGTCAACTCCGGCCTGGGATTCCTGATCATCGATGCCCGCAACGCCGGCGATCGCTACGATCTGGTGGTCGCCGGGATGGTCCTGATCGGTCTGATCGGCCTCGTGCTCGACGCGGGGATGCGACGCCTTGAGCGTCTCCCGTCGCTGCGCTGGGGTTTCGGGGCGGCGAGGGCGGCGAGGTGAATCGGACCGCGCGCGGGGACGGCGGCGGCGGGGGAGGGGAGGTCAAGCTCGCCCTCCGCGGCGTGAGCATGGTGTTCCAGGGCGACGCGGGGCGGGTCCCCACCCTCGACGCGATCGACCTCGAGGTGCGGCGTGGCGAGCTGGTCTGCATCCTCGGCCCATCGGGGTGCGGAAAATCGACGCTGCTGAACATCGTCGCCGGCTTCATCGCCCCGACGAGCGGTGAGGTGCGGATCGACGGCGAGCCGGTGCGTGGTCCCGATCCGCGACGGATCTTCGTGTTCCAGGAGCGCGGCGTCTTTCCCTGGCTCACCGTCGAGGGCAACATCGGCTTTGGCCTCGGCGGTCTGCCGGGCGCCGAGCGCCGTGCCCGCATCGACCGCTACGTCGAGCTGGTGGGCCTGCGCGACTTCGAGCACACCTACCCCCACGAGCTCTCGGGCGGGATGAAGCAGCGCCTGGAGGTGGCGCGGGCCCTCGCCGTCGAGCCCGACGTGCTCTACCTCGACGAGCCGTTCGGTGCCCTCGACTCGATCACCCGGCTCACCATGCGGGTCGAGCTGCTCCGGATCTGGGAGGCCGAGCGAAAGACGATCCTCTTCGTCACCCACGATATCGAGGAGTCGGTGCAGCTCGCCGACCGCGTGGTGGTGCTGTCGGCGCGCCCTGCGCGGATCACCCGGATCGTGGAGATCGACATCCCGCACCCGCGCGATCTCAGCTCCCCGCGCTATCTCGAGCTCCGCGACGGGATCTTCGAGGAGATCGGTGTCGCCCATCGGATCTAGTCGAAGGCCGAAGGTCGAAGGCCGAAGGCTCCCTCGAGCGGCGATCGAGGGCCTGCTGCTGCCCCTCCTCGGCATCGGCGGCGGTCTCGCCGTCTGGCACGCCGCGGTGGTGTGGAGCAGCACGCGCGTCTTCCCATCGCCGCTGGCGGTGGCGAGTGGCATCGGCGAGCTGGCGCGCCGCGGCGTCCTCCCTGGCTACATCGCGAGCTCGCTGTTGCGGGTCGCCGTCGGGTACGGGCTCGCCGCGCTCGCCGGGATCCCGCTCGGGACGGTGATGGGGCGCTACCGGTCGGCCGGGACGGCGCTCAACCCCGTGGTGCAGCTGCTTCGCCCGATCAGCCCGCTCGCCTGGATCCCGATCGCCATCCTCACCCTCGGGGTCGGCGACGGCGCGGCGATTTTCTTGATCTTTCTCGGGGCCTTCTTCCCGATCGTCTTCGCGACCATGAACGGCGTGATTGCCGTGCCGGCGATGTACGTGCAGGCAGGGGAAAACTTTGGCCTTTCGGCGGGCGCGCTGCTCTGGCGGGTGATCCTCCCGGCGGCGCTCCCGCAGGTGCTCTCCGGATTGCGCATCGCCCTCGGGATTGCATGGATCGTCGTGGTCGCGGCCGAGATGCTGGCGGTGGATTCAGGCCTCGGCTACCTGATCATCGACGCCCGCAACGCCGGAAAGCGCTACGATCTGGTGGTGGCGGGAATGGTCCTGATCGGGACGATCGGCCTCGCCCTCGACCGGCTCATGCGGCGTCTGGAGCGTCTGCGCTCGGTACGCTGGGGATTTCACAACGAATGAAAGCTCACCACGGAGGCCCTGTGTCCGATTCACGAAGAATTCTCCCCGCAGTGCTCGGCTGGGTGGCCCTGATCTCGGGGATTCACATGAGTCTGAACGTCGACTGGTCGGGGCTCTGGAACGACCAGCTCCCCGAGGCGCAGCGCAAGCTCCACGTCGCCTACATCCCGGTGACCTGACACCTCGCCTGCCCGGTCACCGACTACATCTCGCGCCATTCCACCGCGGGCAACATCTTCCTCCCGAAGATGTTTCAGGGCTTCCCCGAAATCAAGGAAGCGCTGATCGCGAATCGAATGCAGGCGGGATTCCTGGTCGCGCCGATGGCAATCGCCCTGCGGTCGCAAGGCGTTCCGATCAAGGTGGTGTACCTCGGGCACCGCTACGGGAGCGCCGTGGTGGTCCGCAGCGACGGGCCCATCCACAGCGTCCCCGACCTGCGCGGCCATACCATCGCCATCCCGAGCCGCTTCTCCGACGAACGGTTGATCGTCTACCGCGCGCTCAAGCAGCATGATATCCTGCCGTCGGAGGTGAAGATGGTCGAGATGTCGCCCCCCGACGTGGCGGGCGCCCTGGCCGCGCACGCGATCGACGCATTCTCGATGGGCGAGCCCTATCCCTCGCAGGCCGAGATGGGGGGGTACGGGCGCGTGCTATTTCACTCGCGCGAATACTGGCCCGATTACATGTCCTGCGTGCTGGTGGTGCGGCAGGACGTGATCGATCGCCGCCCCGAGGCGGTGCAGCTCCTCGTCGACGGGATCGCGCGCTCCGGCCTGTGGCTCGAAAAGGGGGTGGAA
>SHYY01000061.1 GCA_009692555.1 Myxococcales bacterium | reverse complement strand
CGGACGACTTGCGGGCGACGGGCCCAAGCAGCTCGACGCCGGCTACAAGGCGCTCAAGGCCAAGAAGTTCGATGACGCGCGCGCGGCCTTCGCCGCGGTGGTCAAGGGCTCGCCGGACTACACCTCGGCGCGCTGGCAGGAGCTCCGGGCCGCCGCGCTCGGCGGACACTTCACCGATCTACCGCCTTTGTGGAGCGATCTTCTGGCGCGCGATTACCTCGGCTACGCGGGACGCCTCGACAAGCCGAAGGAGCTCGCCCCCCTCCGCGCGTCGCCGGCGTGGCCAGCGCTGAAGCGGATCGAGACCGACGGCAAGGCGCCGTATGCCGAGGGGCTCGCCCGCGGCTTCTTCTTCGTCGCTCGCACCCGCGAGGCGACCCTGCCCAAAGAGGCCAGCGGGCCGAGGCGCCTCGATCCCAACCAGGAGGTCTTCCACTACGATCCCGCCACCCAGCGCTACCGTCGCCTCACCGCCACCGACGGGCACGCCTTCGCGATCGCCGTCTCGCCCGATCGCCGCACCCTCGCGGTGCTGGTGATCACGCGGCTGACCGCGATGGGAGAGCACCACCTCGGCTTCCTCGATCCCGCCGCTGCCACCGTCGACCTCACCACGCTCGACACCACCGGTCCGATGCCCCTCCGCGGCGAGAGCATGCGGGTGGTCCTCGCCTTCAGCGGGCGCGGCGAGCCGATCTGGAACACCAGCCATGCCGCGGGCAAGGCGTGGATGCTCGACGCGACGCGCACCGCGATGGTGGAGGCCCCGGCGAAGGCGACGCCGGGCGATCCCAACTCGACCTTTGCCAGCGCCGATACGGTCACCCACATCGGCGGCGGCAGCGACGGGGCGAGCCTCTCCACGGATGGCATGGCGGTCCAGGTGGCGGGCGCGCCGACGCCGCTCCGCGCCGCCCGCCTGCTCGAATCCTCGTCGCTGGCGTGGTCGCCGGGCAAGAAGCGCCTCGTCTACGCGGGCAAGCTGGAGGTGTGCAAGAAGGTGCAGCTCGGGCAGCCGCTCGACAAGGGCGATCGCAACGAGCTCTACCTCTTCGACGCGGAGAAGAAGGTGGCCAGCCGGATCGCGCAGGCCGCCTCGGCGTTTTGCAGCCTGTGGCTCGACGACGACCACCTGGTCTACGAGGGCGGCGTCGGCAAGGACGGCAAGCTGCACGTCTACGAGCTCTCGACGCGCAACGATGTGACCCTCAAACCCCGCCTCGGCGCCGGCCTGTTCGGCTACCCACAGCTCCGCTGCGACGAGCCGTCACCCAGCGACGACGGCGGCGTCGCGCCCGACGGTGAAGAGGAGCCTGGCGAGTGACCGGGACGAACCCGGCTAGTGCGAGTCGTTGTAGAGCACAGTGGCGGTGCCGACGGCGGTGTTGTTGGTCACGATCAGATCGAGCCTGCCGTCGCCGTTCAGGTCGAACGGCACGATCGAGGAGGGGCTCGCGCCGACCAGGAGCTTCACGCCCGCCTTGAAGGTGCCATCGCCCTTGCCCACCAGAACGGTGAGGTCAAAGCCGGTGGCGGTGGCGAGGTCGACCTTCCCGTCGCCATCGAGGTCCGCGAGGGCGACGAGGCGCGGGTTTTGTGGCACGGGCGTCTGGGTGGCGGCGAGGAAGCTGCCATCGCCCTTCCCGAGCAGCACCGCCGCGGAGGCGACGCCCGAGGTGGCGACCACGAGATCCACGAACTTGTCGCCGTTCACGTCGGCCGCGGAGAGGGCGAGCGGCATGGCGCCGGCGGGGAAGGGTTGCGCCGCGTTGAACGTCCCGTCGCCCTTGCCGAGGAGGATGCTCACGCCGTTGTTGCCGAAGCTGGCGGTGGCGAGGTCGGCCTTGCCATCGTTGTTGAAGTCGGCGGTCACGATCCCGCGCGGGGAGGCGTCGACCGGGACGGTGGTCTTCATCGGGAAGGTGCCGTTGACGCCACCCGTGAGCAACGTGACGCTGTTGTCGCCGCGGTTGGCGATCGCCGCATCGGGCTTGCCGTCGCCGTTCCAGTCGCCCACGACCACCGACGAGGGCATGGCGCCGACCGCGGTCTTGAAGGGGGCCAGGAAGGTCCCGTCCCCGGGGCCGAGGAGCAGCGCCACGTCGCTGCTTCCGGAGTTGACCACCAGCGGATCGATGTGGCCGTCGAAGTTCGCGGTGGCGACGGCGACCGGGGTCAGGCCGGTGGCGTAGGACGCGCCGGGGACGACGAAGGTGCCCTCCTTGCCGCCGAGCAGCACCGAGATCCCGGTGGAGTGGACGACCGTGAGGTCGGGCAGCTTGTCGCCGTTGAAGTCACCGCTGGCGGAGGCCTGGGCGTTGATGCCGGTCGCGAAGCGCCCCGCCGCGCCAAAGGAGATGCCGCCGACGGAGAGAAAGACATCCGCGTTGCCGGTGGTGGAGTTGGCCGCGGCGAAGTCGAGGTGGCCATCACCGTTCCAGTCGCCGGTCGCGACGCCAAGGGGTTGGCCGTCGACGCCCCCGTACCAGGGGCGGTTGGGCTTGAATTTCCCCTTGCCGTCGCCGTAGAGGACGTCGACCGTGCCGCTGGCGCACGCGACCACGAGATCGGATTCGTTGTCGCCGTCGATATCCGCGACGGTGACGGAGCGCGGGTTGACGCCGGTGCGATACCAGACGGCAGGCTTGACGGTGCCATCGCCATTGCCGAGGGCGACGCGTACGCCGTAGTTCACGTAGTCCGCCACCACGACGTCGACCTTGCCATCGTCGTTGAAGTCGCCCGTCGCCACCGAGTTTAAGCTGGTCGACCCGATGCTGAAGAGCTGGGCCGCCGCCTTGAACGTGCGGTTCCCGTTGCTCACGAAGACGGTGACGTACTTAGTTTGGCTTACCACCAGATCCAGCGCGCCGTCGCTGTTCAGGTCGCCGGCCGCGATCGACAAGGGCTGGTCGACCGGGTTAACAAGGTTGACCGCCGCACCGAAGGTGCCGTCGCCGTTGCCGAAGTGGACCAAAATTTTGATGCCGGTGCAGGAGGCTGGCGCCGCGAGATCGATCTTTCCATCGCCGTCCAGGTCCGCCGCCAGCAGGTCGTACTGGCAGGTGTCGCCGGAGATTCCGACCGGGTTGTTGAACGCCCCACCGCCATTGCCGAGCATCACGCTCACCCCGACGTTGGCGGTGACGCCGACCAGGGCCCCGGCGAGGTCGAGCTTGCCGTCGCCGTTGAAGTCGGCGGCGGCGATCGCCAGGGGCTGCTTTCCCGTGGGGGCGTTCATCGCCGCCTGGAAGGTCCCGTCGCCGTTGCTGAGGAGCACGCTGGCGTTGTTCGCCGTGTAGTTCGCCACGACGAAATCCAGCTTCTTGTCGCCGTTGAAGTCCCCCGAGACGACATCGACCGCACCCGCTCCTGTGGGCAGCTTCACCGTGGAGCGGAAGCTCAGGATGCGCGGCTGCCCGGCCAGGTCGGGCAAGGCGCCCCCCTCGCCCTTCGCGAGATCGGACCCCGACGCATCGACCCCCGCGAGATCGAGCGGGACCATCGCTTCCGGGCCGGAGAGATCGAGCGGGCCGGAGAGGTCGAGCGGAACCGCGAGATCGGGCGCCGCGCCGTCGACCACCGACTGATCCACGCCTTCGTCCGCGGGCGCTCCGGAGAGGTCGGCGAGCGCGAGATCGGCCGCAGCCGCGTCGCCCGCGAGGTCTTGGAGGGCGAGATCGCCGGTCGGTCCGTCGCCGCCGCAGCTCCCGAGCGCGAGCGTCTGCTCGATCAGGCTGTGGCCGGAGATCAGCACATCGACCGCACCCGAGGAGATCAGCGCGTTGCCCGAGAGAGCGCGCAGGCTCACGTGGACCGCGGTCGCCTTCTCGGGCGGGATCACGACCACGCGGCGGCTCCCGCCGAAGAACTCCGCCGCCTTCCGGTTCACCATCACGGTCTGGCCGTCGGGATCGTAGCGGGCGCTGATCTCCACGTCGGTGGCGGTGGCCGCCGCGCAGCCCGGATCGACGGTGATCGACACGCTGAAGCCGGAGCCGCAGCCCGCGGCGAGCGTGCAGAGCAGCAGGGCGAGGTGCTTCATCGGAGTCCCCCTTCGAGGAGCACGCAGTCGCTGCCGCACAGGCCGCGCCCGCGCGCGCTGTCGTCGGGCCCCGCGAACAGCACGACCACCGTGACCACCGCCGCGACGATCACCGCCCCCGCGGCGCCCAGGGAAACCGGCAGGAGCCAGGGTCGCTTCGGCGTGTCCGCGGGCGTCGCAGGCGACGGGACGAGCGGGATCAATCCAGGCTGCGGCGCCACCGCCGGGGCGGGCACGAGGGGCGCGATCGGGGGCGGGGCGGTCGCGGTCGCGCCACCGGCCGCCGTCGGATCGAGCTGGACCTCGCGCACCTCGCCCCCCTTGAGAGTGAGCTTCACCTCCACCGGCGCGTAGCCGGTGCGCGTCACCTCCACCCGGTGGCGCCCCTCGCTGAGCAAGAGCTTCTCGGCGGGGGCCGGACCGAACGGCTCGTCGTCGATCACCACCTCGGAGCCGGCGACGGCGCCGCGGACGCTCAGGGTCGCGGTGCGGGGACGAGCCGCGCGATGGCCTCCGACACCTGCGCCAGCTCGGGCGGGTTCGGCACCGCTTCGAGGTAGCGCCGGTAGTGGACCACCGCGCGCGCGGGGTCATCCAGTTTCTCGAATGTCCGCGCAATGTTGTAGAGAATCGCCGAGCGTCGTGAGAGCCGCCAGGCCTCCTGGAACTCCTTGACCGCCGACGCGTAGTGGTCGGACTCGTAGTAGGAGAGCCCGGTCTGGAAGTGGGCACGGGCGATCGCCTCGTCGGGGTTCTCCGCGCGCGCGAGCGAGCAGCAGAGCAGCGTCCCGATCACTCCCGTCACCGCAAGCCAGCGCACGGCGGCACGAAACCACCGTTCCCCGGGCGATCCCACCTACGCGACTCTCGCGCCCGAAGAAACGAAGCCACCGAGGCGGACGACCCCGGGGGCCTCGCGATAGTCTAGCCAGTGACCGGGACGAACTCGTCCCAGCCGAGGCGCGCGAGGTAGTTCCCCCACACGCCCTCGCACACCGCGCGGTACTTGCACGCATCGCACTCGGCGCGCCACTGCCGCCGCGCGTGATCGAGATCGGCGCGCGTCAGCTCGACCACCTTGCCGCCGGCGACGAGGCGCCCCTCGGGGATCAGCGCGCCGAAGAGCTGGTTGGCCTCCTCGATCGAGCCGTAGTGGGTGTGCGCCTCGACGTAGCCGCGATTGAAATCCGGGATCCCCTCGGTGGTGCAGAGCGGGATGTCGACCAGGAAGGCCATCACGTTCTCGCCGCGCGTGGTCTCCTCCGCCTCGGCGATGAAGCGCCGGAACAGCGCCGCGATCTCGGCGTAGGGCGGAAAGATCTGCTCGAAGAAGGTGTTCGCGCGACCGTTGGCCTGCATCACGTTGAACACCACCTGGTCGACGCCGTGGGCGCGCAGGAAGCGGTAGATCTCGGGGAGGTGGGGGAGGTTGCGACGGGTGATCACCGTCGAGGTGTGGAGATCGATCGGCCGCCGCGCGGCGCGCGCCACCGCCTTGATCATATCGATCCCGCGCACCGTCTGGTCGAATGACCCGGGGGTGCGGGTGAGCCCGTCGTGGAGCTTCGCGTCGTGGCCATGGATCGAGATGTAGAAACGGTTCATCCCCGAGGCGAGGAGGCGCTGCGAGTAGGCGAGCTGCGAGAGCATCCGCCCGTTGGTCATGATGCTGATCCGGCGGTAGCCGCGCTCGCGCGCCCAGCGGACGTACTCGGGGAGGCGCTCGTTGGTGGTCGGTTCGCCGGAGGTGAAGCAGACCTCCTCGGAGCCGCGATTGCCGTCGAGGACCTCGCGCACCACCTCGGGCGTCATCTGCGAGTTCTGCCAGTAGCGGGCCTCGCGGTCCTCCTCCATGCAGAAGATGCAGTTGTTGTTGCAGACCGCGCCGGTGTTGATGTGGATGCGCCGGTTCTGGTCGGCGATCCGCTCGCTGACGGACCTCTCGGCGGGGCGCGCGGCGGCATCCATGGAACGAACATACCACAGCCGCTGCCCTCGGCTCCCGCCGAGACAACTCCGCTGACGCGGTAAAGGAAGTTAGCGTTGCCGATCCTAGTAGCCGGAGCCAGTCGAGCGGTTCGCGAAGCAGTCGCGGCAGTAGACCGGGCGTCCCTCGCTCGGCTGGAACGGCACCCTCGCCGCCGCGCCGCACGCCGCGCACGTCCCGTCGTACATTTCCCGGCCGCCGCCGCCACCACCCCCACCGCGCGCGCCGCCACTTCGCCCGCCACCGCCAGCCGCCCCGCGCGAGTTGCCGCTCATCTCGCCGTAGCTGCCGCCGCTGCCTCCCCGGCCGCCTCCCCCGCCGCTGCTGTTGCCGTCGCCGCCCTCCCGCTTGGTCTTGCGCGCCTCGCGGCACGGCTTGCAGCGCTTGGGAATCTCCTTGAAGCCCTTGCGATCGTAGAACTCCTGCTCTCCGGCGGTGAAGGTGAAATCCTGGTGGCAGTCGCTGCACGGAAGGGTTCGATCCTGAAACTCCATGACTCTCCTCGATTCGACAGGCCTGGACGGCGGAAGAAGGACGGCGCCAGAAGCGAAAAAGCCCCCATGCCTTTGACGGCAGGGGGGCTCCAGGGGGCACGGGACGCAAGGCGCAAACGAAACCTCACGCGTGATGGTACGCCGCGCCTCTCCGAGGGTCAAGCAGCGTCTCCGTTGCGAAGGCGGCGCGCTCCGTCTAGCATCGGCTTCGTGAACCGGTTCCACTCCGCGGTTGTTGCACGTGCGGTTGCACTTGCGCTTGGGCTCGGCGCCGAAGCCGGAGTGGCACGCGCGGGAGTGGACTGGGAGCCGGGCACGCTCGCGGACGCGCTCGGAAGGGCGAAGGCCGAGAAGCGCCTGGTGCTGGTCGATCTCTTCGCCTCCTGGTGCGGCCCGTGCCACGAGATGGACGAGCAGGTCTACTCCCGGCCCGACGTCGGCGAGGCGCTGCGGCGGCCGTTCGTCGCGCTCCGGCGGGATGGCGAGCTGGGGGAGGGGCGGGAGATCCACGCGCGCTACCATGTGGTCGGCTTCCCGACGCTGCTGGTGCTGGCGCCCGATGGCACCGAGGTCGATCGGATCATGGGCTTCACCGCGGGGCCGGAGCTGCTCGCCACGCTCGCCTCCTTCCGCGCCGGCACGAACACCCTCGCCGCGCTGGAGAAGCGTGCGGCATCGTCCCGGGTGCGGGGTGGCGATCCGGCGCTGCAGATCGAGCTGGCGAAGCGGCACGCGCTGCGCGGCGATTCGCGGGCCCCGGTCGAGGCGGAGCGGGTGGTCGCAGGCGATCCCGAGAACCGCGCGGGGCGCGCTGCCGAGGCCCTGTTCACGCTCGGCAAATACTACTACCTGCGCGGCCGGAAGGAGCCCGCGAGCGCGGCGCGCACATTGGAGCGGCTGATCCAGGTCTATCCGGCCTCGCCGCAGGCGGTCGAGGCGCCCTACCAGCTGGCGATCGCCCAGCATGGCCTGGGCGACGACGCGCGGGCGCAGAAGACGCTCGACGGGTGGCTCGCCGCGGGACCGAAGGACGCCGAGAAGTACAACGGGTTCGCCTGGTGCTGCTTCAAGAACGGCTTTGCGCGCGCGCGCGGGATCGCCGTGGCGCGCGAAGGACTTTCGGTGTTCCCCCGAGCGGACGCGCTGTGGGATTCGCTCGCCGAACTGCTGGCGCAGGATGGCCACTCGGCCGAGGCCGCCGCGGCGGAGCGCAAGGCGCTGGAGATCAAGCCGGCAGATCGCTACTACACCACGCAGCTCCTGCGCTTCGAGGGGCCGCCGGGAGGCCAACGAAAATGAGGGTCAAGAAGAGGGTTCTCGCGTCGCTGCTGATGAGGGGTTGTCTCGTTGGAGGGCTGCTCGCCGGGGGATTCCTTGCGGCGGGTTGCAAGGAGGAGCCGACGATCGTGATCACGTTCGCGCCGCAGGATCTCGCGGTGGCGGCCCGGCCGCCCGACCTCGCGCGCCCGGTCGAGCGCCCGGTCGATTTGGCCCCTCCGGTCGACCTCGCCGTCGCTGGCGATCCGTGCAAGAACGACTCGGAGTGCGCGCTGGTGAAGGCCGATTGCTGTGGCTGCAGCGCCGGGGGGAAGGCGAGGGGGGTCGCCCGCGCGCGGGTGAAGGCGCACGACAAGGAGCTGGGCGCGAAGTGCAAGGAGGTGGCGTGCATGGCGATGATGTCGACTGATCCGAGCTGCTCGGCGACGGCGGCCTGCATCGCGGGCCGGTGCGGGCTGGCGGCGAAGGCAAAGTAAAAAGATCAGCCGTCGATCTGGAAGTGCAGCTGCACCGGGGCGCCGTCGCGGAGGACATCGATGGTGAAACGGTCGGCGACGCGCAGCCAGGCATGGGCGCGGGCGGCGTCGTCGGGGGTGCGGATGGGGCGGCCGTCGATACGCTGGACGATGTCGCCGGCGCGGAAGCCGAGGCTCTCCACGTAGCTGCCGGGGTGGAGCGCGGCGATGCGGTAGCCGCCCTGAGCCGGGGCGAGCGCGACCTGCGAGCCGAGGAGCTCGAAGCTGCCCAGCTGCTGGTTGAATTCGGCGCGCGGGATCACGAGGGCGGTCTCCTCGTCGCCAGCCGGAGCGACGGGAGCGCGCGCAGGCGGGGGCATGAAGGCGGCAGCGGGGCCAGGGGGAGGCGCGGGAACGGGAACGGGAACGGCAACGGGAACGGGAACGGGAACGGCAACGGGAACGGGAACGGGAACGGCAACGGCAACGGGAACGGGAACGGCAACGGGAACGGCAACGGGAACGGGAGCGGGAGCGGGAACGGGAACGGCGACGGGGACGGGAACGGCGGCGGCGACGGGAACGCCAATGGGCGCTGTCGGGGCGACCGGTGGCACCGCCGAGAGCACGGTCGCTGGTTCCCGGCGCCTCGCCGCCACGCGGGCTCGCGGCGGGGAAGAGAGCTCGATCTCCTCGCGCACGCCCGCGCGGTCGATCACCACGTGTTCGCGCTCGAGGGCGACGATCCGTCCGCCGTTCCACTCGTCGCCCACGCGCCGGAGCGCGTACTCGCCCGAGCGGTCGTCCCACACCAGCGCCTGCGCGCTGGAGAGCATCACGCCGACCAGGCGGAGGTGGGCCTGAGAGGCCGCGGCCGCTTCCCCCGGGACGCCCTCCGCGCGGGCGACCGAGACGTCGGAGACGAGACCAACCAGCAACATCGCGGACAGCAGGTGATTGCGCATGACCACCCCTGGAGCATCCGCGATGCCACCCCGAAGCCGCCGTCCTGCGCGGAGATCGAAGCGCGGACCGCCCAGCCGTCAACGCCCGTTCACGGCCCGGCGTGAACCCGGCGGACGGGACGTCAGCCCGCCGCTAGCCCTTTTTCCCGCCGTCGGTGAGCTGCTTGGCCTTCGCCTCGGCGGGCGTCTCCTGGTGCGCCGGCAGCGCCGCCACGCCCATCTTCGCCTTGAGCGCCGCCAGCTGCTGGTCCGCCCCCGATCCCGACTCGAGCTTCTTGAAGCGCTGGTGGAGCGAATCGCCGGTCAGCTCCGCCGACAGCTCCGATCCCGCCTCCACCTCCGCCTCGATCTGGTCGACCTTCTCCGCCATCCGGTCGAAGGTGTCGAACGCCGAGGTGTCCGACAGCCCCGCCATCGTCGACTGGATCGTCCTCTGCGCCTCGGCGCGCTTGGCCCGCGCCACCAGGATGTTCTTCTTGCGCTTGGCCTCTTCGATCTTGTTGTTGAGGACGCGCAGCTGATCCTTCAGCTTGTCGACCGCGTCCTTCTGGAGGTGCCACTGCTGCTCGAACTGCTGGCAGAGGTCGTCGTGCTCCTTCTGCCGGACCAGCGCCTCCTTGGCCAGCTCGTCGTCGCCCGCCTGGACCGCCATCATCGCCTTGCGCTCCCACTCCTTGGCCTGGGCGATCTGCTCGTCCCACTGCTTCTTCAGTCGCTTCTCGTCGCCGATCGCCACGGCGACCTGCTTCTTCGCTTCGACGAGCTGGTTCTTCATCTCGACCAGGATCTGGTTGAGCATCTTCTCCGGGTCTTCCGCTCTCGAGATCAGGTCGTTCAGGTTCGACTTGATCAGCGTGCCCAGCCTCGAAAAGATCCCCATCGCTCGATGTCCTCTGGTTTGCGTTTGCGGACGGTGTTGCTACGCGGCCTCGCGGTACTTCGCGAGCCGACCATGATGGCTGGCGACGGCGAGCGTGATGTCGTCGACCGTCGCTGCGAACTCGTTGTAGTCGAGGTTCTCGAGCTGCAGCGCGTCGGAGATCACCACCGCGTCGCCCTCGACGCCGTACGCGCCGTGCATCATCTCGGTGGCGTTCAGCTCGAGCAGCGTGCGGTAGAGCTCCTCGCGGCTGTGGCGAGGCACGTCCATCACCTTCACCCGGAACACCAGCACCGGTCCGGCCAGGGTGATGACGATGTTGTCGATGCCGTCGATCCCCTTCACCAGCCAGGTGCCGTCGCGCGGCTCCTCGTACGGGAGCTCCATCTTGAGCAGGTACGATTCGATGTCGTTGGTGCTCTTCATGGCCGGAACCTCGCTGACAGACGGTGGAGCGTAGGCGATGGGGCCGTTGTTTTCAACCCAAGCCTACGAAAGCCTACGCGGTGGAAGAGGCGTCTCTTCCGATCGTGCGAGCCCAGGAGCCTGTTGGGGCAATGCGCCTACTGCGGCAGCCGATCCCTTCGGCCATGCGTCGTCGGCAATCGCCGACGTGCAGCAAGCTCGGAGCGCAACGTCGCTCCTCCTTGGATTGCAGAAAGCAGTCCGGCGTCGTCGTCGCTTTTCGGCCTGCGGCCTCCCCGTCCTGCGGCGGGGGCCCAGGCATGGCCTCGGTCTCGGCCGCCTCGCTACGGCGCCTTACCCCAACAGGCTCCTACGGGATCTGCATGCCGCCCGAGACGTTGATCGTCTGGCCGGTGATGTAGTCGGAGAGCGGCGAGGCGAAGAAGAGCACCGCGTTGGCGATGTCCTCCGGCTCGCCGAAGCGGCCCATCGGGATCTTCTTCAGCGTCGCCTGGCGCTGCTCCTCGGGGACGCCCATCTCGCCGCCCCGCGCCTTGCTCTGCGTGAGGCGGGTGTTGGTGAAGCCGGGGGCGACGGCGTTGACGTTGATCCCGAAGCGCGCCCACTCCTGGGCGACGGTGCGGGTGATGCCCACGTTGCCCATCTTCGCGGCGGTGTAGCTGATCTGGCCGGGGTTGCCGCGGATCGCCGCCGTCGAGAAGAAGTTGACCACCTTGCGGTTCCAGCGCGGCTGGCCGTCGCGCTCGATCTCCCCCTTGGCGACGTCGCGCAGGTAGGGCGAGGCCGAGCGGATGCAGTTGAAGGTCCCGCGCAGGTTGACATCGATCACCAGGTCCCACCACTCGTCGGAGAGGAGGTGGCACATCTTGTCGCGGGTGACGCCGGCGTTGTTGATCAGGATGTCGAGCTGCCCGAAGGCCTCGACGGCGGTCCGCATCAGATCGTCGGTGTCGGCGCCCTTCGCCACCGAGCCGACGTGGGTGGTGGCGGAGTCCGCGCGGATCGCCTCGCACTCGGCGCGCGCCTCGGCGAGCGGTTCGAGGTCGACGTCGTTGATCACCACCCGCGCACCCTCGCGGACGAAGGTGAGCGCGCAGGCCCGGCCGATCCCGCGCCCGGCTCCGGTGATGACCGCAACGCGGCCGTCTAGCAGTCCCATGATCGACCCATTTTCCGTGTCCTCCGTGACGCGAACTCGCTGGAAGGCCGACGATAGCCGTGGCCGGCGCGGGCGACAAGGGGAAGCCACTTGCGGCACGGGATCTGCGATGAGGTTGCGGTGGGCGACGGAAATTGAAAAGCGCCGCGCACTTATGATAGGAGTGCCTTGATGGTCCAGCCCCACAACCTCCCGCGGCACGTCGCCATCATCATGGATGGAAACGGCCGCTGGGCGAAGCGTCGCGGGCTGCCGAGGATCGAGGGCCATCGCAAGGGTGCCGACTCGGTGCGCGACGTGGTGCGGGCCTCCCGCGAGCTCGGCCTGAAGGCGCTCACGCTGTATGCCTTCTCGTCGCAGAACTGGGACCGGCCGATGGAGGAGGTGCGGTCGCTGATGGAGCTGCTGCGCGACTATGTGGTCGAGGAGCGGGCCGAGATCATGGACAACGAGATCCGGCTGGTGACGATCGGCGATCGATCGCGCCTTCCTGAATTCGTGCGCGATCCCCTCGAGGAGCTGATCCGCGACTCGGCCGAGAACAGCCAGATGACCCTCTGTCTGGCGCTCTCGTACGGCGGGCGCGAGTCGATCGTTGCGGCGGCGCGGCGGCTGGCCGAGGCGGCGGTGGCGGGCGAGATCATCCCGTCGGACATCGACGCGCAGAGCTTCGCGCAGGAGCTGTCGACGCGGATGCTGCCGGAGCTGGATCTGGTGATCCGGACCTCGGGCGAGCAGCGGATCTCGAACTTCCTCCTGTGGGAGGCCGCCTACGCGGAGCTGTACTTCATCGACACGCTGTGGCCCGATTTCTCGAGGACCACCCTCTACCAGGCGATCGAGGCGTTCCAGGGTCGCGAGCGGCGCTTCGGGCTCACCTCGGAACAGGTGCGGCTTCGCCGGCTCTAGGTGATTCGCCGGCCGCCCCGGCTGGAAAGTCCATGAACAACCTGCTGGCGCGGGCGCTGACCGCGCTGGTGGTGGTGCCTCTGCTGATCGCGGCGATCGAGTGGCGGAACCCGCTCGGGGTGTGGGCGCTGGTGATCACCGCGACGGCGATCGGCCTCCGCGAGTGGATGAACATGACCGCGCCGGGTACGCCGGTGCTCGATCGCGCGTTCGGGGTGGCGGTGGGCACCGCGCTCGCCGCGGCGTTCTACTGGTGGGGCGAGGCGCCGCTGATCTTCCCGGCGGTGATGGCCGCAGCGACGGTGGCGACCTTCAAGTTCTTCCTGTTTCGCTACGGGAAGATGGAGCGGGTGGCGTCGCGCATCGCCTTCACGCTCGCGGGCTACCTCTACGTCGGCGTGCTGATGACGTTCCTCGCGCTGGTCAAGAAGCGGCCCGAGGGCGACGGCGCGGGGTGGGTGTACGTGATGCTCACCGTGGCGTGGCTCTCCGACACCGGGGCCTACTTCGCGGGGCGCTTCATCGGGCCCTACTGGCCGCGCAAGCTCTACGAATCGGTGTCACCGAAGAAGACGCTGATCGGCGGCTTCGGCGGCGTTTTGGCCAGCGTGGGCGCGCTGGTGATCGCCAAGCTGTGGTATCTCCCGTCGCTGTCGTGGGCCGACTGCCTGCTTTGCGCCGTGCCGGCGAACCTGCTCGGGCAGATGGGCGATCTGTGCGAGTCGCTGATCAAGCGCTCGGTGGGGGTGAAGGATTCGGGGGCGCTCCTGCCGGGCCACGGCGGAATGCTCGATCGCATCGACGCGCTCCTGTTCGTGTGTCCGTACGTCTACTGCTACGCCCGCTTCGTGTTCGGGAAATTCTAGCGGTTCGCCCGACAGCCGGCGCAGGAGGTGTACGCTGCTCCTGGCGGTGCTATCATCGATATCATCGGATCGGAAGGGACACGAACCCATGGCCCAACTCATCGTCCGGAACCTGGAAGAAAAGCTGGTGAGGCGCCTCCGCGAGCGCGCCGCCAGGAGCGGCCGATCGGCCGAGGAGGAGCACAGGGAGATCCTCCGCAGCACGCTCCTCGCCGTGCCGAAGAAGACCTTCAAGGAGGCGCTCCTCGAGATGCCGGACGTCGGCGACGACGCGCTGTTCGAGAGGCCGCGCGACCTCGGGCGCAAGGTCAAGCTGTGAGGTGGCTGCTCGACACCAACATCCTCTCCGAGCTGCGCAAGAAAGGCCGCTGCGATCGTCGCGTCGCGGAATGGTTCGCTCCCATCCCCAGCGATGACCTCCACACCAGCGTTCTCGTCGTGGGCGAGATCCGCCGCGGCATCGAGTCGCTCCGCCGCTCCGACGTCGCCGGCGCCGCGGCGATCGAGCGTTGGCTCCACGGCACCGTGCTGCAATACCACGATCGGATCTTGCCGATCGACCAGGCCGTGGCGGAGGTGTGGGGTCGGATGAACGCGCTCCGTTCGCTCCCGGTGGTCGACAGCCTGCTCGCGGCGACGGCGCACGCGCATGGCCTGATCCTCGTGACGCGCAACGTCAGGGACCTCCGCGCCGTGGGTGTCGAGGTCCGAAATCCCTTCGATCCGGCAATCAGCGACTGATCGACCCGCCAAAGGCGGCACCACAGGGTCCACTGGATGGGGGGAGCTGACCTGGGCTGACCATTGGCCACATCTCCGAGTTCCCGTCGCTGAGCTTGAGCCGCGCCCTTCGAATTCTGTTCCCCTCTCCCGCTGGCGAGCGCCAGCGGGAGAGGGAGACGATCCTTCAGATGTGGCTGGTGGTCATTGACCTGGGACGGGGCCGTTCAATGCGGGCTCGCGGTCCTCGCCGTCGCCAGATCGAGCAGCGCCTCGGGCTCGGTGCGAAACGCCTCCTCCAGCGGGACCCCGCCGCGGCCGATCACGAGCGCGCGGGCCGACGGGAAGCGGCGCCGGAAGGCCTCGATCCCCCGCGGTCGCTCGGGCCGGCCGCTCTTCACCTCGATGCCGATGCGGCGCCTCAGCCGACCCCCACGTAGACCCCGCTGCCTGAACTCACCCTCCGCCATCGAACACCGAGCGGATCGCGGCGAGCAGGTGCGGCAGCTCATTCCGCGTGACATCCCACGGCTCCTCCGCGTCGATCTTCCAGTAGCCGTGCGCCAGCAGGTTGCGAAGGCCGATGATCTCGCGCCGCGGCACCTCCGCCCGACGCAGCTTCACCCCCTCGGGGAGGCGGGCTGCCGCTTCGCCGACGATGAAAAGTTGTCGCTCTACCGCCGACCGACCGTGGCGACTGCTAGACTTCTTGCGTGCGCGGCGCGTGCTCGGCGAGGCGCGGCTGCTGCACGAACGCCGCCGAGGCGACGCAGGCGAGCGCCATCGCCGCCCCGGCGGTGAGATAGGGGACGGTGCTGCCGAAGCGCAGCGCCCAGGTGCCGACCAGCGGCCCGAGGATGCGCGCGAGGGCGCCGAAGGACTGCGAGACGCCGAGCACGCCGCCCTGACGATCGCTCCCCGCGCCGCGCGAGATCAGCGACGAGAGCGCGGGGTTGTTGAGGCCGTTGCCCACCGCCATCACCCCGACCGCGATCAGGAGCAGGGTCAGTCCGTGGGTGTAGTGGAGCAGCACCATCGAGATGGCCATCATCGCCGTCCCCACGACGACCAGGCCCTTCTCGCCCCACCGCGGGGCGAGGCGCCGCATCAGCACCCCCTGGGTGAGGATCATCATCACGCCGATGTAGACCCACAGGAATGAGGCGCTCTCGCGCTCGTAGCCGAACTCGCGCTGCAGGTAGAGCGAGAAGGTCCCCTCGAGGTTGGCGAAGCCGAAGGTGATGACGAAGAAGAGCAGGATCAGCGTCAGCAGGCGCGGCGTGGTGACGGTTCGGACCAGTCCGGTCCAGGTGAGCGCGCGGGCCTGCGAACGCTGGCCCGCCGGACGCGGCTCGACGAGGATCGGCACCGCGAGCGCGAAGTTCGCGGCGGCGAGGCCCGAGGCGACGTAGAACGGCAAGCGGTCGCCGAAGTGGGAGAGCACGCCGCCAACGGCGGGGCCAAAGACGAAGCCGAGCCCCATCGCCACGCCCAGCAGTCCCATGCCTGACGCGCGTGATTTGTCGTCGGTGACGTCGGCGACGTAGGCCTGCGCGGCGGTGATGTTCGCGCCGCACATCCCGGCGAAGCCGCGCGCGATCACCAGCCAGGTGAAGGAGGGCGCGAGGGCGTACCCGAGCTGCGAAAAACAGGAGCCGGCGATCGAGAGGAGGAGCACCGGGCGGCGGCCCGCGCGGTCGGAGAGACGGCCCCAGATCGGCGAGAAGAAGAGCTGCATCAGCGAGTAGACCGCGAGGAGGACGCCGGTCTTGAAGTCGGCGGTCGCCTGGCTGTCGGCGGCGAGCATGGTCTTCGCGTAGAGCGGCAGGATCGGGATGACGATCCCGAAGCCGAGGAGGTCGAGCAGCACCGTCAGGAAGACGACGCCAAGACGTGGCCGGACGCTGGCGGCAGGCATGGGCGCGGAACTCTAGCACGCGCCGCAAGGGCGACGGGGGCCACCTCGAACCGGCGGGCGGCTACTTGCCGTGGGTGCGGCAGAGCCCGGCTTCGCAGGCCACGGTGATCGTCTGCATTGTCCCCGGCTTGCCGTCGTCGGCGAGGGTCGGCTTGGCGATGCAGTCGCACATGGGGCAGATCTGCTGCCAGCTCTTCTCGGCGGCGTCGAAGGCGTCGCGGAATGCGTGGTTGAAGCCGATCGCGCGGAGCGTCCCGCAGCAGTCGACCAGATGAAAGCCGATCGAGCAGCTCTTGGTGTCGCCGCACTTCGGGTCGAACTTCGGGAAGGCGCCGGGATCACCGAAGTTGCAGACCAGCGCGGCGTCGGGAGGCGAGGCTGTATCGCGGACGGCGAGATCGATCGCAACTGCGGCATCGCTTCGTGCCGCGTCGGGAGAGGTCGCATCGGCCATCGCGCCGCCGTCGCTGGACGGCACCGGTGACAGCGCACCATCGTTGCACCCGAAGGCGAGGAGCGTGGTGACGATCAGCGCGCGCATCATCCGCCCCCCGGGCAATTCAGGGTTGGCTCGGGATAGCTCGGAAACTGCTTGAACAGCGACGGGTCGACGCCCTTTTCGGCGATGATCTTCTGATACACCGATTTTGCGCTCGGGCGCGCGATGCGGGTCCGCTTCGGGTCCTGGTAGTCGATCGCGAACAGGCCGAAGCGCGGGCAGTAGCCGGCCTGCCACTCGAAGTTGTCGATCAGCGACCAGTAGTAGTAGCCGCGCACATCGATCCCGTCGGCGATCGCCTTCTGCAGGACGTAGAGGTGATCGGCGAGGTAGCGCGGGCGCTGCGCATCGGTGGAGTCGGCGAGCCCGTTCTCGGTGATGTAGATCGGCTTGCCGTAGGGGCGGAGCGCGTCGAGCGATTCGCGAAGGCCTTCCGGGTAGACGTCCCACGAGTACTCCGTCTTCGGGTGATCGGTGTCGAGGTGGCCGGTGCGCGGCAGGCCGGTGATCGGGCCCACCGACGACTTTCCGAGCGTCGCGACCTGCACGATGCTGTAGTAGTTGAGCCCCATCCAGTCGATGTGATCCTTCAGCGACGGGTCGCCGATCTTGTCCTTCGGCCCGTCGAGCTTCTCGTCGAGATCGTAGTCGAGGTTGCCCTTGGTGACGGCGTCCTGGAAGGCCTGGTTGCTGATGTAGCGGAGGCGGCGCGTGGCGTCGTCGTGCTGCTTCTGGAGCGCAGGATCGTCGGACTTGTAAGCCTGGAACGAGGGCATATTGAAGGCGATCCCGACCTCGGCGCCCTGGCCGTCGCCGTCGCTGTCGACGGTGTCGCTGCTGTGCAGCGCCTCGTAGGACTTGCCGTGCGCGAGCACCATGTTGCGCGCCGCGTTCATGGCCCGCTGGACCGCCATGTCGACGCCGCCCGGGTCGCCGAAGCTGCGCCGCGGCGGGTGGACGCCGTTGAAGTAGCCCGCCGCCAGGTTGACCACCGGCTCGTTGAGCGTGCACCAGAGGTCGACCTCGCCGCCGTATTCCTTGCCCGCCCACGCTGCGAACAGCGCGAACTTGTTCGGCATTCCGTCGTCGAGCCAGCCCGAGGTCTCGGTGAGCTTGGTGAGATCCTGGAGCCAGATCGGCAGCGCCCAGTGGTAGAGCGTGACCATCGGCTGAAGCCCGCGCTTCTTCAGCGACGCGAAGACGTCGTGGTAGTGCTTCACCGCCGCCGGGTCGGGGCTTTGCGGGAACGATGCAGCCGTCGGGAACAGGCGCGACCAGTCGATGCCGAGGCGCATCGTGTTGTTGCCGATCGACTGCGCGGCTTCGCTGTCGGCGTCGAACAGATCGTAGGAGTGATCGCCGTCGTCGGCGTGGGCGTTGGTCACGTTGGAGGGGGTCGATTCCCACTGGTACCAGTCGCTGCCGTGCAGGCCGCCCTCGATCTGGTAGGAGGCGGTCGCCGTGCCCCACAGGAACTGGGACGGGAAGGCCTTGAGCTTCGGGTGATCCCGATCGTCAATGTGACCGCCCGGATCGCCGCAGCCGAAGCAGGACGTGGTGAGCAGCGGGAGTAGCAGAGGCGCCAATCGCATCGCGCGAGCATATCGGAACTTGACCGCGCCGTCGCGCCCGGCTAAGTCGCGGGCGTGGCCGCAGTGACCACGCAAGCGGTGCTCTGGCGCGACGGCGTGCACGTCGCGGGCACCGTGCTGTGGTGCGACGCGGGGCGGGCGCGCGATCTATGCTTCCTGTCGAGCGCGCACCACCCGGCGCGGGGTGCACACGGCAAGGTCCTCACCACCGCTCGGACCCTGGCGTTGCTCGCGGCGGCAGGGCGGGCGCCGCTCGGCGAGGTCCTGGTGACGCCCTTCTCTCGCGCGTTTTCGCTCGGTGCCACGCGGATCGAGCTCTTCCCGTCGGGGGCGCTGCCGGGCGCGGCCTCGCTGCTCGTCGATGGGGAGCGGCGCGTGGTCTATGCCGGTGAGCCGAGCGTCGGGATGGCGCTGGCGGAGCCGATGGAGGTGCGCGGCGCCGAGGTGCTGGTGATCGGCGCGCCTGCCGCCACGCTGGCGGGGTCGCTGCCGACGCGGGCGGGGGTGCAGGCCGGGCTGCGCGCGGCAGTGGCGCGCGCCATCGACGGAGGAAGAACCGCGGTGGTGCTCGCGGCGACGCCCGGCGCGGCGGCGGAGGCCTTGTCGCTCCTCGACGGGATCTCCCTCGCGGCGCACCCGCGCGTGGCGGCTATTGCCGAGGCCTGGCGAGGGATCGGAGTCGCGCTGCCCCCGGTGCGCCGATCGGGTCGGCTCGTCCCGGGAAGAGCGGGGGAGGGCGCGCTGATCTGGCCGCTCGATCTCCGCGCCTCGCCGCTGCTCGATCGCCTGACCCGGCCCTGGCGGATCGCCGCGACCGCCCTCGCGCTGGATCCAGACGCCGCGCGCAGGCTGGGCGTCGACGAGGCGGTGCCGCTCGGCGAGCACCTCGACCTGGGCGGGCTGTGCAGCTACGCCGCCCACACCGGGGCGCGCGAGGTCTACCTCACCGCCGGCTACAGCGACGGGGTGGCGCGGGCCCTGCGCGCACACGGGGTGAAGCGCGTGGCCCCGCTCGGGCCGCCGCGGCAGATGGATCTCTTTCGCTAGCCTTCTCCCTCGGGTGGGCACCAGGTTGGCAGCAACATTGCGGATTCGCGCTCTTCTCTCTAGACTGGCGGGCCATGGTCCGCGCCCTCGGTCCCCGCGTGCTCGTCGCCGCCGCCGCGCCGCTGATCATCGCCGCCGTGGTCTACTTCCTGAGCCCGGAGGCGCACGCCGCGCTGGGAGCGATCCTCCTCGTCGCGTCGGTGGGGGCGGGAGCGTCGCTCCTCGCCTCGTGGCCCCTGGTGGCGCGCATGCGCCGGATGCGCGACGCGGCGCGCTCGGCCGCGGCGGGGGAGTTCGAGGACAGCTTCGGCAGCGCCGAGGAGGATCTCCTCGGCGAGATCGGCCAGCAGCTCGAGGCGATGCGCAAGGGCATCCGCACCCAGCTCGCCGACGGGCAGCGGCGCACCGACGAGCAGGGCAGGCGGATGGAGGACGTCACGCGCGGCATCGAGGACCTGCGCGGCACCGTCGAGGGGCAGCTCAAGGCCGTCGACGAGAGCGCGTCGCGCCTCCGCGAGATGACCGCCACGCTGCAGCAGATCGCCCACTCCGTGGAGACGCTCGCCTCGTCGGCGGAGGAGTCGTCGTCCTCGATCCTCGAGATGGCGGCGGCGAACGACGAGGTGAGCGAGAACATGCTGAACCTCGCCGCGTCGGTGCAGGAGTCGGCCACCTCGATCGAGGAGATGACCTTCTCGATCAAGGAGGTGGCGAAGAACGTCGAGGAGCTGTCGTCGACCGCGGAGGAGACCTCCTCGTCGATGAACGAGATGGACATCTCGATCCGCCAGGTGGAGAACAACGCCAACGAGACGGCGCGGCTGTCGGAGGAGGTGTCGCGCGCGGCCTCGTCGGGCGGCGAGGCGATCCAGCACACCATCGACGGGATCAAGAAGATCAAGGAGTCCTCGTCGGAGGCGGTGCGGGTGATCTCGTCGCTCGGCATGAAGATCGGCGAGATCGGCAAGATCCTCAACGTGATCGACGACGTCGCCGAGCAGACCAACCTGCTTGCGTTGAACGCAGCGATCATCGCCGCGCAGGCGGGCGAGCACGGCAAGGGGTTCGCGGTGGTCGCCGACGAGATCAAGGACCTCGCCGAGCGCGCCGGCGCCTCGACCAAGGAGATCGCCGAGCTGATCAAGAGCGTCCAGGGCCAATCGAAGAACGCCATCGACGCGGTGGAGCGCGGCGCGCTGTCGGTGGAGGAGGGGGTGCGGGTGAGCCATCAGGCGGAGGACGCGCTCCGGCGGATCCTCGATTCGGCGGAGCGATCGACCCAGATGGTGCGCGAGATCGCGCGCGCCACCGTCGAGCAGGCGCGTGGATCGAAGCAGGTCACCGACGCCATCCACTCCATCGCCGGGACGGTGCAGCAGATCGCCACGGCCACCGCCGAGCAGGCGCGCGGCTCGGAGCAGATCATGCGCTCGGCGGAGAAGATGCGGGCGATCACCAAGCACGTCGAGCGCTCCTCGCAGGAGCAGGCGCGCGGCGGCAAGCAGATCACGAAGTCGATCGAGTCGATCTCGGAGATGGTTTCGCAGCTCAACGCGGCGCAGAGGGAGCAGGCCTCGGGCGGCCAGCAGACGCTCGCCTCCGTGGAGCAGCTCCGCGAGATCGCGCGGCGGCAGGAGGTGCGCTTCGCGGAGCTGGCCCGGGCCGTCGAGGCGCTCGGGCGCAGCGCAGCGACTGCGGACGGGGAGCGGCCCCAGGGCCGACGGGGGCTGTCGATCGCCTCCGGCTGATCTCGGTTGGGCTCGGCTTGCCGCATGCTCGCGGCTGCCGTATCCTCCGTCGCATGTTTGGCCTCGGGACCACGGAGCTCGTCGTGATCATGATCGTGGCCCTGCTCGTGCTCGGGCCGAAGCGGCTTCCCGATCTCGCCAGCGGCCTCGGCAAGGCGATCCGCCAGTTCCGTCGCGCAACCCGGGACCTCACCGACCAGATCGAGGTCGACGATTCGGTGCGTCAGCCGTTCCTCGAGCTGAAGACCGCGCTCCGCGACGAGCCCGCGCCCGTGCCGAGGCCGAAGCCGGCGCCCGGTCAGATTCCTGAAGCGGCCGCGCAGCCGGCTGCGGTGCTGGTCGCCGCTCCGGATCGCGCCGAGGACTGCCTCGCGCCGCCCCACCCCGATGCGCCGCCGCCCGAGCTCCACGAGCCCTCCGGCGACATCCTCCCGACCCCGGCCCAACGTCCCGCCAAGGCCTGATCGTGGCCGCATCCGCGTCGACGGATCCCGAGCCGGTCGACGAGCGGCGGATGCCGTTCACGGAGCACCTCGCGGAGCTTCGCGACCGCCTCCGCAACAGCGTCCTCGGCGTGATCGCGGCGACGGTGATCGCCTACCTCTTCAAGGAGGCGCTGTTCGCGCTGATGGCGCGCCCGCTGGTGATCGCCTGGGGCGAGGCGAAGAAGACCGCCAACCTGCCGCCGCTCGAGATCGTCTTCACCAACCCGATCGACAGCGTGATGGTCTACATCAAGCTGGCCATGCTGGCGGGGGTCTTCGGCGCCTCGCCGGTGATCTTCCACCAGATCTGGCGCTTCATCGCGCCCGGCCTCTACGCGCGCGAGCGGCGGCTCGCCCTGCCGTTCGTCATCGCGTCGGTGGTGCTGTTCTTTGGCGGCGCGATGTTCTGCTACACCTTCGTGCTCCCCTCCGGCTACGAGTACTTCCTCAGCTTCTCCTCGGACTCGATGGGCGTCATGAAGGAGTTCTTCGGCCAGCAGGTGGACTTCAAGCTGACCGAGACCTTCACCATCCGCCCGATGATCACCCTCGACGAGTACTTCGGCCTCACCTCGACGCTGCTGCTGCTCTTCGGCGCCGTGTTCGAGCTGCCGCTGCTGCTCTCGGTGCTGGCGATGATCGGGCTGGTCACCCCGCGCGGGCTGTGGCGCTTCAACCGCTACGCGATCCTGATCTTCTTCGTGCTCGGCGCGATGCTCACCCCGGGCGACCTCGTCGTCGGGCAGGTGGCGATGGGCGGCGCCCTGACCGTGCTCTACAACCTGTCGATCGTCGCGGCGCTGCTGGTGGGGCGCAAGAAGAAGGGCCAGGAGCCGGTGGAGCCAGCGAGCCTCTCCGAGTGAGCCGGCTTCAGGTGAAGCGCAGCCAGGCGGCAGTGCCGGCCGCACCGCCGAGGATCCAGATGAAGAAGGCTCCGACCCCGGCCCCGGAGCTGCGCGCCTGGGCCTCCGCGTCGAGGGTCGCCGCGCGTGCATCCAGGTCGGGTAGCTGGCGCGTGCGCAGAGCGGTCGCGTCGGCGTGCATCTTGGCCACCGCCCGGTCGGCTCGTCGCGAATGGGGCGTCGCGAGGAGGTACCCGAGGCCCAGGCCGAGGGCGACGCCAAGGCCGATCCGCAGCCACCGTCGCTGCCGGAGCGGCATGCCCGGGGGGCCGATCAGCTCGCTGAACCGCTCGCGGAGCTGCTCGATCCGCTCTCTCGGAGTGGGCCCATCGCCTGTCGCGACGGGCTCCTCGGGGGGCGGTGTGGCTTCGGGCGGCGCCGTGGGCGGCGGCGGCGGGAGCGCAGGCCGATCCAGCAGAAGGTTCTGGTTCTGCGGGCCCGCCGGCACCGGGCCGAAGGGATCGAACGCCGGAGTCACACCACCTGCCGGCACGTTCGCCGACGGCGGGCGCAGCGCGCGGGCGTCGTCGTCAGGCTCTCCCGCCAAGTCGCGCCTCCCTACCCCTCAGGCGAGGTCGATCACGAGGACGCCCGACGGATGGTCCTCTTGCGCGTCATCACGATGACCGTGTGCCGCATCGGGCATGGGGAGGGGCAACTCAAGCGGTTGCGGCTCCCAAGGGTCCGGCTCAGGCGATCGCTCCATGCTGCTCGATCCACCCATCATTTCGTGCTCGTGCGACATCCGGTCACCGCGCAAGGTAACACGCTGGGCGCCCCCCGCGGTACAAAACTTGACCGGATCGATCCTCGCCCCTAGCCTTCCTGGAGGGCAACCCCACGGAGGACCTTTCCCGCGATGAACCGTCCGCCCCTTCCGTCGTCGGCCGCGCCGTCCCCGGGCCGAATTCGCCTCAAGTCGTCCCACCGCCGCATCAGCCTGAAGACGTCGCACCGCCGCCTGAAGACGGCCGGCGACGGCGCCTTGCGCGTCGAGGAGCGCGAGGGCTACATCGCGCCGCCCAAGCGTTTTCGTCGGTAGGTCCGAAGGCGGAGGAGGGTAGGGCGGAGGGAAGCTAGAGCATCGATCAGGTGACCGCTCCCGTCGCCGGCCGGTCCCATTTCGCGCCCGGCTTCGGGGGGCTTGCCCCCCTTCTGTAGACTTGAGGGGAGGCTCGTCGCCGGCAATAGCCGGCGTGCAGCAAGCTCGGAGCGCAACGGTCACAGGCCGCCAGCCTGCTTCCTCGTCGGCAATAGCCGACGTGCAGCAAGCTCTGAAAGCAACCTCGCGCCTCGCCGGACGCGAAATGGGCCTCGGCGGGATCGCCGGCAATCGCCGGCGTGCAGCAAGCTCGGACAGCAACGGTCGGGGTAAACTGGTCGACGCTCCTAGCCGCCGCCGCACTTGCGCTCGGCGACTTCCAGGCTCTGCGCCGCTTCCTGGTTCCTGGGGTCCTGCTTCAGCGCCTTCTTGTACTCGCCCACCGAGTCCTTGCAGCGGCCCAGCTTGAAGTAGGCCTGCCCGAGGAGAACCACGAAGCGCGTCTTGCGCGGGGAGATCCGGAGCGCTTGCTTCAGGTGGACCGCGGCGCCGGTGTAGTCGCCCTGCTCGAACTCGCACTCGCCCAGGCCGGCAATCGCCTCGCCGCTGTTGGCGTCGATCTCGCGTGCCCGGGTGAACTGGGCCATCGCGCCGGTGATGTCGCCGCCGTTGAGCTTCTGGCGGCCCATCTTGATGAAGTCGTCCGCCTGGCCACCCGCCTTCGCCGAGAAGGGATCCTTGAAGCCCCCCGCCGGCTTCTTGTCGGGCTTCACGGCCGGGGCCGCGGCAACGACCGTCTCTTGCTTCTTCTCCGCTGCCTTGGCCGCCTGGGCGTCGCGGGCCGCCTTCTTCGCCTCCGCGGCGCGCTTCCCCTTCTCGTCGGCGAGGCGCCGCTCCTCGGCCTTCTTCTCGGCGAGCGCCTTCCGCGCCTCCGCACCGCGTTGCGCTTTGCCCTCGACCAGACGCTTCTCCTCGGCCTTTTTCTCGTCGGCAGCGCGCTTCGCGTCGGCCCTCTTTTGCTCCACGAGCCGCTTCTCCACGGCCTTTTTCTCGTTGTCGGCGCGCTTCTCGTCGGCCTTTCTGGCCTCGGCCGCGCTGAGCTTGGCGCGAGCCTCCTCGAAGGCGCGCTGTGCCTCGGCCTTCTTGGCCTCTGCCGCGCTGGCCTTCGCTGCCTGAGCATCCTCCGCGAGTCGCTTCTCCTCGGCCTTCTTGTCCTCGGCCGCCTTCACCTTCGCCTGCTCTGCTTCGTCGTCGAGGCGCTTCACCTCGGCCAGCCGCCGCTCCTCGATCGCCTTCGGATCTTCGACCGCCACGGGTGCCTGGATCGCCACCGCGGGGGTGGCCGCGCTGGCGGGTTGCTCTGGCGGGGCAAGCTGGCCGGAGGTGGCGCCGTCGACGCCTGCCAGGACCGCCGCCTTCGGTGGCTCCGCTGAAGGCGTCGTCCCCGGAGCCTTCTCGAGCAGCGCCGAGACCGCCGGGGTGTCGTAGGATCGGTGCTTCTCCTCCTCCTTGGGCTTGCTGCCGCCCACCAGAACGATCGCGAGAACCAGCCCGACCACCGCGATCGCACCGACGGAGAGTCCGGCGATCAGCGGCACGTTGGGCCCCTGGCGAGCGGCCTCGAATTCATCCTCGCTGTGGATCGGCGCGTCGCCGTCGAACCACTGCTTCTCGTGCTCCCCCGTGTCGAGCATCGCCGACGGGAACTTCTTCCCGACCGCCGCCACGGAGCCAGGCGTCTTCGTCCCGGCGGGGCGTTTCATCGCCGATGCCAGGCCATCGGGAGTGCGCCGCGCATCCTTTCCGTCCGTCTTGCCGTCCCTCTTCTCGGGTTCGCCCCGGGCCGCTTTCCCGTCGCCCTTCGCCGCCGGCAGCGGTGCGCGCCGAGCTTGCTGCACGTCGGCGATTGCCGACGTTGCGCTCCGTGCTTGCTTCACGTCGGCGACTGCCGACGTTGCGGGCTGTTTTTCGGCCCGGTCTCCGGCGACGGCCCCCATCACGAGGGTGCTACTCGAGGGTGCTCGCGGCGCGTCCGCGGCCTTGCGGTCGGCCGGGTACCAGCTGTCGATCTTTGCCTGATCGGCTTTCGGCTGATCGCTCGCCTTCGCCGCCTCGGGCTTCGCGGGATCCTTGGCCGCCTCGGGCTTGACCACCGGGCGCTCCTGCGACCGCCGCCGCTGCTCCTCGGCGCGGCGCTCCGATTTGAGCTGCTTCTTCGACTTGCGGCTCTGATCGGACCCCATCTCGGAGGTCGCAGCGGAGCCGTTGGCCTTCACCGCCGGGAACTCCTGCGATGGGGCAGCCGCCCGCGGGGCGATCTTCTCGGTCGCGGCGTCGTGTGACACCGACGGTACCGCTGCCTTGGGCGACTCGCTCCTGGCCGCACTGTCCGCCATCGCCACGGCCGGCGGCGGCGCGCCCCCGGGGGCGATCGTCCGCGCCATGTCGCGCACCGTGACCGACGCGGGAGGGATTCCGCCGGGCACGATCGTCTTCGAGGGATCGCGAGGCGCTGCCACGACCACGGGCTTCGTGGGCGCGGGATCCTTGCTGGCGAGCGTGGCCGGCGTGGTTGGCGCCGTCGGAGCCGTCAGCACCACCGGTCTCGCAGGCTCCGGCGGCTTCGCCACCGGCTTCGCGGGCTCGGGCTCGGCCTTCTTGACGGCCGGCTTGGCCTCGACCTTCGGCTCGACCTTCGCTTCAGGCTTGAGCTCCGTCCGGGCCACCTTCGCGAAGGGGGCCGTGATCGGCGCGGGCTCCTTCTTCAACAACTCGGTGTTCGCCTGTTCGAGATCGACTCCATCCTCAGGCGGGCTCTTCGCGGCCTTCAGGCACTCGTGCATCCTGAGCACGGTGATGAACCGCTTCTCGGGCGTCTTGGCCATCGCGCGGCGGATCACGTGATCGAGCCACTGCGGGCAGTCCGACCGGCGGTCGCGCACCGACGGGATCGGGCCGCTCAGGTGCTGCTGGATGATCTCCGCCGTTCCGGCGCCGCTGTACGGCGGAGCGCCGGTCAGCATCTCGAAGGCCATGATCCCGAGCGAGTAGAGGTCGGCGCGCCGATCGACGCTCTGGCCGGTCGCCTGTTCCGGCGAGATGTAGCGCGGATCGCCAAAGGAGATCCCCATCGCTGTCACCGCCGCCGCCTGCTCGCCCACCACCAGCTTGGCGAGCCCGAAGTCGAGGAGCTTCACGAAGTCGTGGCGCCCGCGCTTGGTGGTCAGGAAGATGTTGCGCGGCCGGAGGTCCCGATGGACGTAGCCGAGCGCGTGCGCCTCCATCAGCGCCTCGCTCGCCTGGGTGACGATATCGATCACCCGCGGCACCGGCAGCTTGCCGGTGGTCTCGAGCACCTTCGAGAGCGGCTCACCGTCGAGCAGCTCCATCGCGAAGAAGAGCCGACCGTCGCCGGCGCGCCCGAAGTCGAGCACCTGGAGGATGTGATCGTTGTCGATCTCGCAGACCGTGGTGGCCTCGCGGCGGAAGCGCTCGATCGCCGCCTCGTCCTGCGAGAGCTGCTGGTGAAGGATCTTCACCGCCACCTTCTTGCGCAGCGTGTTGTGCTCGCCCCGGTAGATGATCCCCGAGCGCCCCTCGCCGATCTTCTCGAGGAGGATGTAGCGGTCGGCCACCATGGTGCCGATCAGGGGGTCCGCGCTGGCGGCCTTCAGCGAGTTGCCGCAGCGGGGGCAGAACAGCGCGTCATCGGTCGAGTCGTGGCCGCAGCGGGAGCAGTGTTTCGTCATTGAGGTCCACATCCTTGGAGCGTTCCCTGGACTCCGGTGACCGTCACGGAGAACTTCCGGCACGTGAGCGGCTTCGAGCAGTCGTCGTCGGTCTGGCAGGCGAGGAAGCAGACCTGCCTCGGGGAGGGGCCGCCGGCCACGAGGCAGAGGTTGGAGCGGCACTGGCCACCGGCGGTGCAGGGCTGCCCGCCGGGATTGACCCCCTCGGGGGCGACGCAGTAGGTGGCGAGGAGGAGGCCGGTCAAGGGGTCCACGAAGGGGCTACAGGTCTGGACACCGCCGCAGGCCGATTCCTTGGCACACGCGCGCGCGGGCATGGGCGGGGTACAGCGCCCGGACGAGCAGGTGGCGCCCGAGGGGCAGCGCGCGTTGACGAGGCGGGTGCCCCCGTCGGAGGGCTCGCACTCCACCGGCCGCGATCCGGTGCACGCCCGCTCGCCCGCGACGCAGCCCGTCGCTGATGGGGCGTAGTCCAGGTTCGGGGCGGTGCAGGCGCTCAGGCCGAGGGCGAGTGCGGGCGCCATCCTATGCATTCCTAGAACTCAAGATCGAGTCCGGTCATGAAGCCGCCCTGGATCGGGCCGGCGCTGATCATGGGGGCGTGGGCGCGGCGGTAGTCGAGGTAGAGCAGCACCGCGCCGCCGATCGCGGCGACGCCGGTGAGCACGCCGAAGCCCGCCGCGCGCCCGGTGTTGCCGCTGTAGACCTCGGGGCAGGCGGTCTTGGGGTTGGGCTTGTCGCAGCTCGGCATGTTGTCCTTCGGGGCGTACACCGCGAAGGCGATGGTGGGCACCAGCGCCAGCACGGCAAGGCCGAACGCTCCGTAGGCGACCATGCGGAAGGGGAAGCCGCCCGGCGACGGGGGCCGATCTGGCGCCTTCTCGGCGGGCGCAACCTCGACCACCGTGGGCGGCGGGTCCGCGCGCGGAGGTACCGCCGGGGGGGGGCTCCTTCTCGACCGCTGGCGCGGGCGGAGGCGCCTCGCGGACCACGGGGCGCGGAGCCGGCGGGGGGTCCTTGGACCGCAGCGGATCCTTCGCCTTGACCGGGGGCGTGGCCCGGGGCGCCTCGGGGCCGCTCTCGTCGCCCCGCACCACCGGTGGCGCGGTGTTGACCACCAGCAGCGGCGCCGCCTTGGCGGCGGTCTTCTGCACCGCGGCGTCGGCCTCGCGCACGGAGCAGATCTCGCAGCGGTCCTCGATCGAGCGGCCCACCTCCTGACCGTCCGCGTCGAAGACCCGGATGCGAATCGAGTAGGTCTTGCCGATTTGATCGATCTCCGTGATCACCACCCGATCGGCGCGCAGCACCGTCGCCACCCGCGGGATGCAGGCGCCCCAGGAGCACTCCAGGAGATCGGGCACCGGGTAGAGGTGGATGCGCACCTCCGAGGCGGGCACCGTCTCGCCCTCCTGGCTGAGCCCGCGCGTCACCGCGTCGTGGAACCGCTCCCGCAACTCGGCCGAGGGGGGGGGCTTCATCTGCGGCAACATCGGGACGACCCGACCGGCGTGGGCTGGGGTGGCCAGGCCCCACCAGGCCGCAAGGACTAGGAGAAGGCGTAGTTGCATGGTGCGGGAGTCTAACATGGGCCGTGGCGGAATGGCCAGCCGTCTACACCGGCAGGTGATTTTTCGGCCCAGGGAGGATCAGTCCCCGAAGACCCAACTTCAGCCGCCCGATTCACCATGGAGGAGCCGCTTCAGCGCCCCCACGTACTCCTCTTCGGTCAGCACGCCCTTGTCGATCAGCGCCGACAGCAGCGCGCGCAGGCGCAGCTCGACCGGTGCGTCGTCCTCGATGCGGTGGTGCGGCTGGGTGACCTGCTCTTCCCCGGCGGCGGGCGCCGCGCGGCTGGGCATCCGGTGGATCAGCTTGGTGGTGACGCCGCGGTAGTGCTTCTGCACCGCCGGGGTGATCTCCGATGGAACGGCGATCCCCACCTCGACGCGGCACCGGGTGGACGACTCCATCTCCTCGATCGCCTCGGCGTCCAGGGGATCAGCCATCGCCACCCGCAGCACCCGCCGCCCGCCGGTGCGATCGATCGACAGCGGCAAGAGGCAGTGTCCCTCGGCGAGATCGTAAGGGACCTCCCGGACCGCGTCCACCTCGACGAACGTTGCGCCGAGGTCGATCCGGGGCAGCTTGAGGCGGCGGTGAAGCGCCTCCGCCAGCTCGGCCTCGGGCACCCGAGCCTGCTGGGTGATCGCGACCACCAGCGCCACGCCCTCGCGGCGCGCGTAGCGACGGGCCGCCTGGAGCCGCTCCTCGTCGAGGATCTTCTCCTCGAGCAGGAGTTCCGCGAGCTCCTTGCGAACGGTCACTCCATCCAGCTACCACCCGTTGCCGATCGCGCGCAACCCACGCGCAACCCCCTCCCGGTTTTCCTCCGCACCGCTATGGGCTACAATCCGTGCGGTGGTGCCGGAGATCGACGCGGCGCAGCGGCTGGTGGACGCCATGGCGGGTATCGAGCCCGGACCGGCGCTCGACACCCTCGCCGCGCGCCAGCTTGCCAGGCTCAGCCCCGAGATCGCCGCCCGTGCCCTCGCGGTCCTCGTCGGGGGCGCCTCCTGCGGGCCGCACCAGAGGAAGGCCGCCAACGCGCTCTGCCGCGCGCTCCTGTGGGGCGGCGCGGATCTCGATGACCTGCACCGCGGGGCGATCCGCGCGGCCGCACACTCCCTCGGACTGGGGTGGGTGGTGGCGCTCTTCACCGAGGGCAGCGCCGCGCTGGCGTTCGACCCGGATGCGCGGCGCGTCGATCCCGAGATCGGGTCGCTCACCCTTGGTCACCGGAAGCAGATGGCCCGCACCGAGAGCGATCGCGACCGCATCACCCGTCTCACCGTCGACGACGACCGGTCGGTGATCCAGAACCTGCTGCAGAACCCGCGGATGACCGAGGACCTGGTGGTGCGGATCGCAGCGCGCCGCCCGGCGCCGGAGGAGGTGCTGGAGGAGGTGGCGCGATCGCAGCGCTGGAGCCTGCGGCGCGGCGTGCGGCGCGCCCTCGCGTTGAACCCGTACGCCCCGCCGACGCTGGTGAATCCGCTGCTGCCGCACCTCATCGCGGGGGACCTCGCCGAGGTGGCGGCGAGCATGGCCCTTCACCCGGCGGTCCGCTCGGCCGCCCGCGCCCTCCTTGGCGCCCGGCGTTCCTGACGAGGGGACGGGCGCTATTCGCGCGAGCGAATCGTGGGGCGTCCCATGTTCATTGTCGGAGCGTCCCGCCGGCCGGTGCGAACCTTCGATTTCTCGTCGGCGACGCCGCACACGATCAGCGTCAGATCGTCGTTCTGGGCCGCCTCCCCGACGTGCTTTCTCACGTCGGCCAGCAGGCGCTCGGCGAGCTCGGGGGCGCGGGCGTTCTCGGCGGAGAGGCTCTTCTCGATGCGCGCCCAGCCGAACTGCTCCCCGCGCGCGTCGGTCGCCTCCAGAACACCGTCGGTGCACAGCACGAGCGAATCGCCCGCGCCGAGGCGCACCCGCACCTGCTCGTACTCCGCGTTCTCGTCGATACCGATCGCCGTCGCGGTGCCGCCGTCGATGCGCTCGAGCAGGCCGGCCTGCCTGCGGATGAAGGGCGGCGGGTGGCCCGCGTTGGCCATCACGAACTCGCGCGTCCGGGTGTCGAGCGTGAGGTAGATTCCGGTGACGAAGATGTCGTGCTGCCGCCTCTCCAGCACCTGGCGGTTGACCTTGGCCAGCGCCCTGGCCGGCTCCGACTCGGCCATCGCGGCGACCCGGAGATCGCTCGAGATCCTTGCCATCAGAAGCGCCGCCGAGACGCCCTTCCCCGACACATCGCCGATGAACAGCCCGATCCGCTCGTCGTGGAGCCAGAAGACATCGTAGAAGTCGCCGCCCACCGAGTAGGCGGGGCGGTACTCGGTGATGAACTCGATCCCTTCCACCAACGGGAGCTGGCGCGGCAGGAAGCTCTTCTGGATCTGCTCCGCCAGCAGCAGGTCCTGCTGCAGCCGCTGCTGCTTGATCGACTCCTGGTGCATCCGCGCGTTCTGCACCGCCATCGCCGCCTGCGCCGCCATGCCGGTGAGGAGATCCAGATCGTCCTGGCTGAAGCGCGTCGAGCGGTCGTTGCTGCGCACGTGAAGGACACCCTGCGTGCTCTCGTTGAAGATCATCGGCGAGTGCATGCTCATGCCACCTGCCACCGGCGCCGAGAGGATCGCTCGCCCCTTGCTCACCACCTCGCCGTGAAACTGTGCGGGCAGGGTGAGCAGCCCCGATCCCACCCCCTCTTGACGCTGCGGCAGCACC
Organism: Myxococcales bacterium; assembly: GCA_009692555.1. GTDB lineage: Bacteria > Myxococcota_A > Polyangia > Palsa-1104 > SHYY01 > SHYY01. Next base: position 469 of record SHYY01000061.1, on the reverse strand, counting down.
ATCCTCGGTACCATCGCCCCCAACGAATCGCGCAGGAAGACCGCGACGCTCTGCGCCGCCGGAAAGACGTTCAGCAGGTTCTTCAGGATGCGCTCGAGGAGGTCGCCGGTGTCGAGGGTCGTGGCGATCGCCTGAGTGAACGAGTAGAGCGTGCGCAGTTTTCGGTAGGCGTCCTCGAGCTCGTTCAGACCGATGGTGAGGTGCGGGCCGCTCGCCGAGGTGGCATCGAGAGAGCCGATGATCTGCGCGGGCGGCTCGGCGCCGGCGACGGTGAGCACCTCGGCGAACTCCGGGCGGGTGACCTTGTGGGTGATGTCGGGATCCCCCTCCGACTCGAAGCGAAAGGTGAACGAGCCGATGCGCACCACATCGTCGGGCTCGAGCTTCCTGCGCCGGACCTGGACGTCGTTGACGAAGGTGCCGTTGACGCTGTTCAGGTCGCAGACGACGAAGCCACCCTCCTCCGGCA
>SHYY01000060.1 GCA_009692555.1 Myxococcales bacterium | reverse complement strand
CATGCAGGAGCCGACCTCGTCGTCGCCGAGGGAGTTGCTCTCGATGTCGGCACCCGTGACCTTGCCGATCGAGCTGATCGTGAAGTGCAGCTGGATCTTGCCTGCGAGGCTCGGGTTGCGCTTCAGGGCCTTCTCGTAGCAGGCGATGATCGCACCCTTGCGGCTGCGGATGGTGTTGGCGACGACGTTCGGATCCAGCGAACCGTCGATGTCGACCGGGGCGCTGTCCTTCACCGAGCCGCGCATGATCACGACCTTCTCCGCGCCCTTGTCGCCGGTGCCGACCTCGCCCGGGCCCGCGGCGCGGATGCCGCCTCCGCCGCGCATGCTGCCGGTGCCGCCCGCGCCGCGCGAGCGCAGCCCGCCGCCCTCGCCCGCGCCGGCCACGCCGACGCCGCCGACCTGGGCGAACACCTTGTCGGCATCGCCGCCCGGATCGCCGCCCTTCACAAGGTCGGCGATGGTGCCGTCCTCGCCGCGTGCGCCGAGGATCTTCAGCACGCCCATGCTCGCGACATCCTTGGTCATCTTCGCCCGGCGCTCGTCGGCCGCTTTGGCGGCGGCGCGCGCTTCGGCCTCGGGGTCACGCACCGCCGCGGGCTTCTTCTTGTCGCCGTCGCCCTTCTTCTTGTCGGCCTTCGAGTCGGCCAGCTTGTTGGCGTTCGGATCGACCTTCTCGACCTTCTTCTCCTCGGGCTTCTTCGGAACGATCATCTGCACGAAGCGGTCGGGGATCTCCTCGATGTCGGGCTTGCGCGGCCAGTCGACGTTGCGGAGGTAGATCACGAAGCCGATGTGGGTGACGAACGAGAAGGCGACGATCCCGATCATCAGCCAGTCGAGGTCCTGGGTGATCGAGCCGCGCACCGACGGGGGAAGCTGCGGCCGCGGCTGCACCGGAGGCGGCGAGACGAACTGGAAGAGGATGGTGACGTCGCCGATCACGATCTTGCCGCGCGAGCGATCGTTGAGCAGCGTGTGGTACATCTCGCCGTGCTTCTGCTCCTTGCCGCGGAGCTGGGCCAGCGTCACCGGCGTGGTGTTCACGTCGAAGGCGATCCGGCCGTCCATCCCCTCGGTGAAGTTCATCGCGTAGCCCTGCGGCCGGATCTCGAAGAGCACGAACGAGCGCGGCAGGGTGTTCGAGGCCGGCACGACGAAGGTGTTCTTCGCCGACTGCCCGACGGTGACGTTCTCGCGCTTGCGGACCAGCCGCTCCTCGACGATCTTGCCGCTCTGGATCACGCCGATGCGCAGGATCTTCGGGCCGCCGCCGCCGCCGCCGCCGGACGGACCGCCCGGAGGTGCGCCCCGGCCCTGCTGCGCGCTGCCTGGTTTCTGGATCTGGCCCATTTCGGATCGCCTCTTTCTCAGAACGGATGGTGCGACGTGGCCTCGAGGACCCGCGGCAGGAAGTCCTGCTTCAGGGTCTCCCAGTCGTAGTCGATCGACGAGCGCTGCAGCACGTAGAAGGCGTTCGGCTTCTGGATCCTGCCCTCGACGACGATGCCCTCGGTGATGCGGAAGATCTTCTGCCCGGAGGCGGAGCGCTCGACCTTCACCTTGGGGGGGGCGGCGCTGTCCTCGGCGTGCGCGACGAGCGGAAAGGCCAGACTGGCGCCTCCGGCGCCTCCAACAAAGAGTGCGGCGAGGAGGAAGTTGCTGCGCATGATGGTTCTCCGGGTCACTGCGGGGTCCCTGGCGGCTGCTCACCCTGGGGCGCGGCCGGTGCACCCTCGGTGCCCGGCGCCGCTGCCGGTGGCTGCGCGGGCGGCTGCGCGGCTGCCTTGGCGCGATCGCGCTCCTTCTGCTTCTCCAGGCGCTGGAGGCGCTTCTGCTCGCGTTCGATCCCCTTGCGCGCCTCGTCGATGAAGCCGTCCGAGGGGTCGTCCTTGGTCAGGCGGAAGCTCGCCAGGTTCTTGTACTTCGCGAGGTGCCCGATCGCGGTGTTGTACCTGGTCACCACGTCCATCTCGCCCATCTTGGGGGCGTCGAGGTAGAGGATGCCGAGGTTGAAGAAGGCCTCGGCGTAGCCCGGGTTCAGCTCCAGCGCCTTGCGGAACTCGCGCTCCGCCTCGACGTACATCTGCTTGCCGCGATAGGCCGCGCCGAGGTTCAAGTGCGCTTTGTCGAAGTTCGGGAGGTGCTGCACCGCCTTCTCGCTCGCCTGCAGCGCGCCGTCGTAGTTCTTCTGCAGGATGTACTGCGCGGAGAGGCTGTTCCAGGCGATCCCGTAATCGTCCTTCAGCTCGGTGGCCTTCTTGAACGCCTGGGTGGCCGAGATGCCGTCGTTGCGGGTCAGCGCGATGAAGCCGAGGATGTTGAAGCTCTCGGCGTTCTGCGGATCGAGCTTCTGGACGAGGTCGAGGATCGCCGTCGACAGCTCGTACTTCTTCAGGTGGAAGTAGGCCTTCGCCATCGCCATCAGCGCCGGCACGTAGCGCTCGTCGCGCGAGAGCGCCCGCTTGGCGGAGACGATCGCGTCCTCGTAGCGACCGCGCTTGATCTGGTCGACGGCCACGGCGGCGTCGGGGGCGGGATCGCCCGCGGGCTGGGCCGGGAGCGGGGCTTGCTGCGCCGCAACAATCGCAGGCAGGGCGACGAGGCCAAGAGCCAGGGCGAGCGGTCTCATGAAGCGCCTCACTGGGGCGGCTCCATCTGGAAGTCGACCTTCTCGTCCTTGATCATCGGGAACTCCTCCGGCTTGAAGGCGTTCGCCCGGTTGCGCGCGAGCCTCGTCCACTCGTTCGACACGCCGATCTTGGCCGCCTGCTCGAGGGTGGTGCGGTAGCGCTTGATGACCTCCTCGTCGATCTTGATCACCTCCGGACCGATCGCGTCACCGACCTGCCCGAGGTAGGCGTCGCAGCCCTCCTGCTGGTACTTCTTCATAATCTCGGCCGGGCAGGGCGCGGTGAGGATCGACGAGAGCTGCTTCGAGAGCAGCTCGTACACATAACCGATGCGGAAGTAGCCGGCGAGTGACCAGGTGACGCGCTTGTAGGCGATCGCCTTGTTGTACTCGCCGGTCATGCGCGCGATCTCGACCTTGTACTTCTCGAGCGCCTTGGCGAACTCGGCGGCCGCGTCCTTCTTCGAGCCGAGGGAGATCTTCATCTTCTCGAGGCCGTTCTGAAGGTCCATCTCGGCGCTGTTGAACTGCGAGTGCGCCGGGAACTCCGCCGCGTCGGAGGCGGCCGCCACGCGCCCACCGTCGGCGGCGACCCGCTTGTACTGGCTCATGGCCGCCGCGCGCCCCTTCTGCTGCTCGATCGCCTCGGCGATGCGGTACTGCGCCTCGATCTCGCGCTTCGAGTCGCCGGTGTAGTTGCGGAGGTAGTCACCAAAGGTCTTCAACGCGCGGCCAGCATCTTTGGCCTTGAGATAGATGTTGCCCGAGCGGAAGAAGGCCTCGGCCTGATCTTCGCGCTTCACGTTCGGATCCTTCGCGTACTGCTGGAACAGCCGGGCCGCCTCCTCGTAGGCCTGATCGTTCTCGAGGATCACCGCGGCGTTGAAGAGCGAGTCGGTGCGGTGCTTCGAGCCCGCAAAGCGCGCGTCGCCGGCGAGGCGCTGGAACGACACCACCGCCTTGTCGAACTCGAAGTACTTCTGGTAGTTGATCGCGGTACGGAAGAGCGCCTCGTCGACGAATTCGCTCTTCGGGTACTCCTGCACGATGCGCTCGTAGAGCTTGGTGGCGGCGGCGAAGCGGCTCACCTTCTCGTAGCCGACCGCGGCGTTGTTCAGCGCCTTGTCGTTCTTGCCGCCGATGTTGGTCGGGTTGCCGTCGACCACCTTGACGAAGGCGTCGGCCGCCTCCTCCAGCTTGCCGGCGTCGTACAGCTTGTTGGCGATCTCGAACTTCGCGTCGTTCAGGGTGACGGCGATGCCGCTCGCCTCGTCGGGTTTGTCGGGCGTTCCCGGGGTGCCCGCGCCGATCGCAGCGCCGCCGCCGCACTGGGACTTGAGGAGCTTCTCCGACCACTCGACGATCTTCTCGAGGTTGTTCTCGATGGTGAAGCTGGTGAGGATCGCCTTGCCGGCCTGCGCGGAGACCGGGTCTTGGCAGTACTTGTCGATGATGGTCTGGAAGCGTGGGCGCGACTTCTCGAACTCGAGGTACTTGAAGTCGATCTCGGCCGCCTTGTAGGTCATGGTGGCGAGGCGCGGGGAGTTCGGCACCGTCTTGGCGTAGGCGTCGTACGCGCTCTGCATCTTGACCACGTCCTCGGGGATCGGCAGCGCGGTCACCGGCGCCTTGACCTTCTCGGTGGTCGGGATCGGCGGGAAGACCAGCTTGCCGGCCTTCTGCTGGCCATCGACGAGGAGCTCGTAGGACTTGACCGCGTTGAAGGCGGAGTCCTCGAGGTACTTGTTGTCGAGGTTCGAGTCGCGGACCTTCTCGTACTGCACCGCGGCCTCGGAGAAGCGGCCCGAGAAGTAGAGGGTCTCGGCGTAGAAGTAGGTGTACTCGTAGGTTGCCTTGGAATTCTGGTATGTTTCCAGGTACTTGGCGTATCCGTCGGCGGCCAGCCCGTACTCCTTGAGCGCGAACTCGAGCTTCCTGCCGTCGGGCGGGGTGCTCGCCAGCGCGAGCTTCTTCTGGGTCTGCGCCGCCTTGTGGTGATCGGTGGCGTACTTCAGGAGCGACATCTCGGCGAGCTCGTTGGCGGTCTGTATCGCCTCGCGGTTGTCGCCGTTCTTCAGGCGCCACTTGGTGCCCGCCGCGTAGTCCTTGGCCAGCTTGCCGCGCTCCTCGAGCGCCTTGTCGAACTCGCGCCGCCGCTCGTAGACGACGACGATGCGATCCTGGACCTTCGGGTTGTTGGGATCGTAGGGCCACTTCTCGAGCAGCCGCTTGTAGACCTCGATCGCCTGGAGGTACTCGGTCTGGTCGTAGTAGATGTCGCCGAGGCGCTGGTAGATCTCGTGGACGTGCGGCTCGCCATCGCGCCCGTTGTAGGATTCGTCGATCCGGGTGAGCGCCTGGACTTTCGCCTTCTGCTGCTGGATCAGGAGCGATTCCGAGGGGTTGACTTCCTGGAAATCGGGCACGGAGTCGCCGTTCCAGTCCTTCTCCTGGAAGGAGATCGCGAGGTACTGGACCGACTCCTGGCGCAGATCCGAGCCCTCCTTGCCCGACTCGGTCTTCTTGAGATCCGAGAAGATCACCAGCTCGTCGAAGCGCTTGATCGCCTCGGGGTACTTGTCGGCGCGGTAGTAGGACCAGGCGAGCTTGTAGAGCGCCTTGTCGAAGTAGGGCGAATCCTTGTACTGGAGCACGCGCGCGTAGGCGGCGATCGCCAGCTCGAGCTCGTTGTAGTCGAAGTGGTACTCGCCGATGCGCGTCCACGCCTCGGGGTTGAAGCGCGACTCGTCCTTGATCGGCTTGCAATCGAGGTAGGGATCGACGAACGCCGCCTGGCCTTCGCCCTTGGCCTTGGTCGGGGCGGGCGGTGGCGGAGGATCGAGCGCCTTGAAGTGGTTCTGGCAGACCAGGCCGAGCAGCGCCTGGCGGGCCTCCGCCTCCTTGGTCATTTCACCGAGGCAGTAGCCGAGCAGGTAGTGCGCACCGTCGAGAAAGCGGTGCTGCGGGAACTCGGCGATGAGGCGCTTGTAGAGGTCGATCGTCTTCTGGTAATCCGGCGTGACCGGCGCGTTCACCTGCGGCGCGTTGGGATCCTTGCTGGCGGCGTCGGCGGCCTTCTGCGCGTTGTCGACGGCGGCCAGGTAGTCGTCGTTCGAGCGCTCGAAATAGAGCTCGGCGAGGCGGAAGATGACATCGGGCGTCCAGCGCTTGTCTTTCGGGTACTTGCCGAGCCAGCGCTCGAAGAGGGTGATGGCGTCGCCGCGGCGCAGCTTCTCCTCCTTCTCGATCTCCTTGATCTGGCCCTCGTAGCGCGCCTGCAGCTCGTGCCGTTTCTTCTCGTACTCCTGCTTGACGATGTGCGAAACGGTGCCCTTGTAGTCCTTCGAGGCGGCCTCGAACTGTCCGACCGCCGCCTGCATGGCGTCGAGCTCCTTGAGGTCCTCGGCGGTGAGCGGACCGAGCCGGTCGGCGACGGCCACCGCCGGACCCTGCACGTTCAGGGCGAGGGCGAGGGCGATCCCAAGGGCCAGTGATGACCCAAATGTGCGGAGCAGCCAGCGGTTCATGGTCTATTCCTTGAGCACTTGCTTGAACTCGTCGTCGAGGAGCTTGATCTCACGCTTCTGCTCGCGCACCAGGCGCTGATCTTCGTCGGTCTTGTTCTGCTTGAGCGCCCACGCCACGTCGATGATCCCGACGTCGGCGCGCACCACGATCTGGTAGAAGCGCTCCTGCACGTTCTTGAAGCTCTCGGCGGTGATCCCGCCGCCGATGACGGTGCCGTCGGTGGCATAGCCGCCGAGCGCCAGCTGGTACTCGGCGACGTGGGCCTTCTCCTCGGCGATCCCGACCCGGATGTCCTTCAGCTTTTCGTCGACCAGCGCATCGATCCGGCCGTTGAAGCCGACCAGAAGGGTGTCCGCGGCGTGGGCGCGGTCGAGCACCGATGCGATCTGGTCGACCTTCTGGCGCTCGGGACCGGTCATGCGCTGGCGCACCGCCGCGCCGAGGGCGTGCTCGCGGGCCATCCCATCGGCGAGCTGCTTCTTCAGCGCCTCCTCCTGCTGCATCTGCGCGTCGTCGATGCCGACCGACTGCACCGCGTCGTCGAGATCGCGGCGGAGCAGCTCGTACTCCTTGCGCAGCCCGTTGCGCGTGGCCTGGACCTGGGCCAGCTCGCTCTGGAACTGCTGCGGATCGATCTTTTGATCCTTGCGCGTGTCGCGGTAGAACTTCTCGATCGCCACCACCTGCGCTTCGAGGCTGGCGAGGAGCACGTTGATCTCGCTGGCGCGGCGGTCGAGCTCGTCGAACTGCGAGCGCGCCTTCTTGAGCCGCTCCTGGTAGGAGTCGGCCGAGCGCGGCATGGTGGCGAGCTGCGCCTCGAGCTGCGTTCGCTGCGCGGCGAGCTGATCGAGCTGGCCGCGCTCGGCGCCCGCGGCGGGACCGATCAGCTGGCGCTCGTGCTCGAGGAGCTTCCTCTGGATCTCCGAGATCTCGTTGCCGGCCTCGAGCGCCTTGGTGCGGGCGCGGGCGAGCTCGGGGAAGATGTTGACGCGCTGCGGACCGGTCACCGCCTTGTCGAGGCGGCGCACGATCTCGTCCGACTCTTCGAGCGACTTCTTGAGATCGTTCAGGTCGTTGGTGACGTTGACCAAGTGGCCGATGTCGGGGTTGGCGCGCACCCACTTGATGACCAGCGGCGGGAGGTAGCTGGCGACGTCGAACTTGCCCAGGTTCTTGCCGATCAGCTCCTGGAAGAACTGCTTCGGATCGCTCTGCTTGGCGAGGATCTCGTCGAGCTGCTTGTGGATCGGATCGAACTCGTCGCGCGTCTTCTCGAACGATTTGGTGGCCTCGTTCCACTCGGACTCGCGGATGTGCAGGTTGCCGACGAGCAGCTTGACCTCGGGGACCTGGGGATCGTCCGGCTTCGCGGTGAGGAGGAGATCCAGCGCGCGGAAGGCCTTCTTGTACTCCTTGGCCTTGATCGACACCCAGGCCTGCTCGAACAGCGCATCCGGGAAAAGTTCCGATTTCTGTGAAATCTTCGAATATTCGGCGTTGGCGTTGGTGAACTGGCCGCGGTCGTAGTAGACGCGCCCCATGCCGAGGTGCGCCAGCTCGGCGATCCGGCGGTGGGAGTCGGTCTTCGTCTCGTTCTTGAGGATCGTGTCGAAGGCGCCGATGGCGTCGACCAGCTTGCCCTGCGCCACCTTGGCGGCGGCGATGAAGTACTGGCTGTGGAACCAGTAGGTGTGGCCGGCCTGGATCTGGGCGAAGGCGGCGAGCGCGTCGTCGTAGCGCTGGCGGAAGTAGAAGTACTTGCCCTTGACGTACGGCACCGACGGAAGCTGCTTGCCGGGCGGGAGCGCCTCGAGCCTGGTGATGTAGCCGTCGACCGGGGTGTAATCGCCGGTGTAGAGCGAGAGCTCGATCAGGCGCTGGAGGGCCTCCTGGTAGCGCCTGGTGGCAGCGCCGACGTCGAGGATCTTTTCGAAGTAGCGGCGCGAGGAGAGGAAGTCGCGCTTCAGGTAGAGCGAGTCGGCGAGGAAGTAGAGGGCCTCGGGGTAGGCCTCCGAGGTGGGGTACTTCTGCACCACGTCGAGCAGGACGATCGCGGCGGCCTCGTAGTTCTTGAGCTCGTAGAGCACCTGGGCGTCGATCAGGCGGCGATCGGCGATCTCGGGGGCGGAGGCCTCGGGTGGGGGCTTGAGCTCGGTGTCGAGATCCTTCACCCGGGCTTCGACCTGGATCGCGCGGGCGGTGAGCTCGTCCACCTCGTCGGAAAACGCAGGGAGGGGCGCCGCTGTGACGAACAGCAGCGCGGCGAGTGAAAAGCGCATTTTACTTCTTGTCCCCGGTGGCCGCGGTGGGGGTGGCGCTGCCCTTGTCGGTCATGATGTTCTCGCGGAAGTCGACCGCGGGGCGATCCTTCGGGTCGGTGGTGATCGGGTTGCCCTTCTCGAAGCCGACCACCTTCAGCTGGGTGAGCTTGCCCTCGCCGGCGGAGAAGGTGTGCGAGTCGCGGACGTTGAACTTGTAGCCCTTGAGGTACGAGAACACGCCGTACCCGTTGCCCTGGTACACCATGAGGACTGACAATGTATGATTGCCCGGAACGATCGATCCGTTGAAGATCTCGAACTCCGGGTTGTCGGCGATGTGGCCGGCGTCGTCCGATTTGGCAAAGATCTCAGCGCCATCGAGGGCGTAGACGAGCTTGATCAGGGTGTAGGTGGAGCCCATCTCGTTGCGGTGGGTGATGAGCGAGCGCGAGCCGGCGATCACCCCGTGGAGGACGGTCTCCTTGAGGAGGTTCAAGCGGGCCTTGGAGCGGAAGATCTGCTCCTTCAGCTCGTTGACGCGGCGCTCCAGGTCGTGCAGGCGCACGGTGTAGGAGCCGCTGGCGGTGCCGCCGCCGGGTGCGACCGAGGCGGTAGGGGGTCCCTGCGCCGGGGGTGGTGCAGTCGGCGGCGGCGCCGGGGAAGCTGCGGGCGGCGGCATGCCGGGATCGGCGGGCGGCTGATCGGCCCTTGCGGCGGGGGAGGTGACGAGCAGAAAGGCGGCCACGAAGCCACCAGCAACACGCAGTCCCTTCATCGATGGATCCTCTCTGGCGAGCGTGGACAGGCCTGATTCGGACCCCGGGCCACCTTGCACGAGCCCGATTTTGGTCGGTCGCGGTGGCTGTCCAGATCAATAAACCCGCTGTATATCAGAGAGGGTAGGCGGGGTCAAGGTAAGTGGGACGCGGCTTTTGGGGCCGGCCCAGCGACGGTGGGTCAGGGTTTTTTGGACGGCGAGAGAGTGACGCGGAAGTCGACCGCGGGGCGATCGGGCATGTCGGTGGTGAGGAGGTTGCCCTCCTCGAAGGCGACCGCGCGGACCTGGGTCTCCCGCCCCTCGCCGACCGCGAAGCTGTGGGAGGCGCGGAGGGTGAAGGTGTAGCCGGCGAGGTAGCTGAAGAGGGCGTCGTTGCCGCGGTAGGTGATGGTGAGGGAGAGGGTGTGGTTTTTCGGGGCGAGGGGGCCGCGGAAGACCTCGAGTTCGGCGCCGGGGGCGATGAGGCCCTTCGGATCGGCGCGGGTGAACAGCGGCTCACCGTCGAGGGCGTAGCTCAGCCGCACGGGGAGGTAGCTGGTGCCCATTTCGTTGCGGTGGACGATGCGGGCGCGAGCGCCGGCGAGGCCGCGATCGAGGACGGTCGCCTGGAAACCGCGCAGGCGGCCGGTGGAGATGAAGACCTTGCTCTTGAGATCCTGGAGGCGGCGGTCGAGGTCGTCGAGCTGGCGACGGTAGTGGTCGGCGGGGGCGGTGGCCGGAGCGGTGGGGGACGGGGAGGGCGCGTCCTTGGGGCCCTGCGGGTAGGCGCGTGCCGCCGGGGCGAGCGCGAGCAGGGTGAGGGCCAGGGCGACCAAGTGGACCTTGCGGCTGAACATGACGCTCCTCCTTGGAAACACGAGAACGGGGCGACGAGGTCGCTCGGCGGTCAGGTGCCCGGAAAGGGCGGAGCCTTCATGCCGGGCGGGCGCGGGCGGTGGCGATCTGCGCCCAGAGGCGCTCGAGGATCTCGGGCATGCCCTCGCCGGTGACCGCGGAGAGCGCGTGCAGCTCGACGCCGCGCTTGGCGAAGGCGGCGCGGAGGGCGGGGTAGGCCTCGCGGGTTTCGGTGAGGTCGAGCTTGCTGAGCGCGACCACCTGGGGGCGGGTGGCGAGGGCGGGATCGTAGCGGGCGAGCTCGCGGTTGATGATGTCGAAGTCGTGGAGCGGCTCGCGTTCGTTGCCGTCGCCCGCGCCCATCGGCAGCTCGACGAGGTGGAGGAGGACGCTGGTCCGCTCGACGTGGCGGAGGAAGCGGTGGCCGAGCCCGTGCCCCTCGGCGGCGCCTTCGATGAGGCCGGGGATGTCGGCGAGCACGAACGAGCGCTCGTCGGAGAGGCCGACGACGCCGAGATTCGGGATCAGCGTGGTGAACGGGTAATCCGCGATCTTCGGGCGGGCGCGCGAGACGCGGGCGATGAAGGTGGACTTGCCGACGTTGGGGAAGCCGAGGAGGCCGACGTCGGCGAGCAGCTTGAGCTCGAGGCGGAGGGTGCGCTCCTCGCCGGGCTCGCCGTCCTCGGCGGTGCGGGGGGCCTGGTTGGTGGAGGTGGCGAAGTGGATGTTGCCGCGACCGCCCTTGCCGCCCTTTCCCGCGACGAACCTATCGCCGGCGGTGACGAGGTCGGCCAGGATCTCGCCCGTGGCGGCGTCGCGGATCAGGGTGCCGACGGGGACGCGGACGAGGGAGTCCTCGCCGCCCTTGCCGTAGCGGTCGCGCCCCTGGCCGTGCTCGCCGCGCTTGCCCAGGTAGTGCTGCTGGTAGCGGAGATCGAGGAGGGTGCCGAGCTGGGTGTCCGCGACCAGGATGACCGAGCCGCCGTGGCCGCCGTCGCCGCCCGAGGGGCCGCCGCGGGGGACGAACTTTTCGCGCCGGAAGGCGACCACGCCGTTGCCGCCGTCACCGCCATGGACGTGGATCTTGACTTCGTCGATGAACTGCATGGCCCTTCGACAGGCTCAGCGTGAGCGGGGGGGAGACGAGCGGGAGGTCGGGCGAGCTAGACGGGCGTCGCGGGCGCGACGGGGACGACCGAGGCCTTGCGGCGGGTCTTGCCCTTGCGCTCGAACTTGACGTGGCCGTCGACAAGCGCGAAGAGCGTGTGATCGCGGCCGACGCCGACGTTGGTGCCGGCGTGGATCACGGTGCCGACCTGGCGGACGATGATCCCACCGGCGCGGATCGCCTCGCCACCGAACTTCTTGACGCCCCGCATCTTCGGCTGCGAATCGCGGCCGTTCTTCGAGGAGCCACCACCTTTTTTGTGCGCCATGTCAGGTTACCTCGGAGGTCAGGCCGTGATGCCGGTGATCTTGAGCGCGGTGAAGGGCTGGCGGTGCCCGGTCTTGCGGCGGTAGCCCTTCCGGCGGCGGTATTTGTAGATGAGGAGCTTCACGCCCTTGCCATCGCCCATGACCTGGGCGGTGACCTTGGCGCCGGCGACGTGGGGAGCGCCGACCTGGACGTTGTCCCCGTCGGCGACGAGGAGGACCTCGTTGAACTCGATGGTTTTGCCGGCCTCGTGGTCGAGCTTCTCGACCCGGACGGTCTCTCCCTGCTGCACCCGGTACTGCTTGCCTCCGGTGGCGATGACGGCGTACATGCTAGTGGCTCCTGGCGAAAGCGACAGAGGCGGCATTCTAGGTGTGCGCGGGGGCAAGTCAAGCGATTTCCGATCACTTTTCCTGTGGATACCTTCGCGAGGAGGTTCGCCAGCAGCGGGATTCACGGAGATGCTGCCGCGCCGTCGACGACACGGTACAGGTTGACGCGCCGTGGTCGCAGCGCGGTCAGCTCGCGGGCCACCTCCAGCCGCACGTCGCGTCCCCGCCGCTCGCGCATGTAGCGGACGAAGAGCGGGCCGCTGGCCTCGGGGGCGATCAGCAGCGCGTCGTTGCGCCCCACGAGATCGTCGGGAAAATGGGGCAGGTGAAGACGCCGGAGCACGTCGTCGAAGCGCGGCGATCCGTAGGTCCACCCGAGCCGCAGCGTGTTCGGGCCGATCGAACCGGGCGATCGGGACAGCGGCGCGGCGTGCTCGTACGGCAGCGCGCCCGGCCACGCGACGAGAGTGCGCCCCGCCGCGTGCGACCCGAGCTCGGCGATACTGGCGTCGAAGATCTGCCGCCGGGCGCGCCCGCGCGTGCTGAGCTCGACGGCGTGCATGGTCCCGACGACGAGCGAGGTCACGGCGGCGAGCGCGGCGCCCGGCCCGAGAAGCGCGCCCAGGCCGAGCCGGCCGGGAAGCCGGGCAGCGGCCGGTGAGAGCAGGGGGAAGAGGCTGGCGCACAGCAGCAGCGGCACGATCACGCGCGCGGGAACCCGTCGAAAGAGGAGCAGGTAGGCGACCCCGGACGCCACCAACAGCAGCTGCGCTCCGGCGAGCTGCCGCGATTGGCGATCCATGCGCGCCCAGGCGATCACCCACGCTGTGAGCAGGGCGAGGAGGTAGAGCCGGTAGGCCTCGAGGAAGGCGATCCCGCTCGCCGCGTCCCGATGCTCCCCGGTGGTGCCCGCGACGATCTTCGCCAGCGCCTGCGGGTCATGGAGCGCGGGATCGACGACGAAGAACTGCTGGAGCAGCGCGATGTCGTTGGGCGACCAGCCCGCGGCGGCGGCGGCGGCGCGGAGGCCGGTCGAGTCCTCCAGCCGCGGGGTTTCCTGGAGGGTAAACCGCAGGTGAAAGGCTTCCAGGTACTGTCGCCAGGCGGGTCCGTCATAGAGGGCGCGGTCGACGAGCGCGTTGGTGGAGGCGAGCGCCACCAGCAGGCCGGCCACGACCGCCGTGCGCCGCGCATCGCGCATGCGGAACGCGAGCAGCGCGATCGGAGCCATCCATTGCAGCTGGGCCGGGAATATCTGCCGTCGCAGCAGGTAGGAGACGCCGAGGAGCCCAGCCGAGAGGAGGAGAGGCGCCCACCTTGTCGAGCGCCTCCGGATGGCGTCGAGGAGGACGAGGCTTCCCGCCCCGCCCGCGACCAGGGCGACCGAGGTGTAGGAGAGGCGCAGCAGGAGAAAGGGAACGAACGTGACCGCGATGGCGAGCAGCGCCAGCCCGCGGGCGCGACCCGGCCCGGTGCCGAGGAACAGGAAGAGAATGGTCGTGCACGAGAGCCATGCGACGGCGTAGCAGAACAGCGGGAACCACGGCAGCGACGGGAGCGCCTCGTATGCGGCACAAAGCGCCCTCGCCAGCAGGCCCCCGATCAGGATGACCCGCGGCTCCGGAGTCCCGGTCTGGCGACCGTCGAAGTGGTGGATGATCTCCACGTCATCGTTGCCCAGGAAGACCGCTCCACCCGGCGCCAGCACGGCCACGAACAGGCCCGAGGTCAGCAGCGCTGCGATCGCCAGGCGCGCGCGCAGCCCGGAGGGCGACCGATCCGTGCCAGGACTGCCGCCGTCGGGTGACTCCACTCGGGCGATGGTGCTCCTCCCGCCGAGGCTGGTCAATCGCGGATCTCCGTCGGTGAGCCACCGATGGTGTCGCCGTTGGAGGCGATCCGATCGGCGCCCACCACGACCGATTGGATGGCGCCCTTGGCCATGAAGTGGCCGGCCATGTTGTCGGTGATGAGCGTGGTGGGGACGCCGCTTCGCTGGAGCTCCCAGGCGGTCAGGCGGGCGCCTGGAGCGCCACGCCTACGCACGCCGGCTCCGGTTCGGACCACGGCTCCAGGCGCTTCGGCGCGGTTGACGAGCCGGAGCGAGCAGCGTGGCACGCTTCGGGTGTGCCCGAGCCGGATCGCAACCGATCCGTTGACCGCGCGCGTGCTGCGGCCGGGCGCGCCGCAGTCGGCTAGGCCCAGGCGAGGCCGACCAGGAACAGGGCCATCCCGGCGATCACGCCGAGCGCCCACCGGAGCGCGGGACCGCGGCGAAGGCGGTCGCGCTCATCGACGGCTCGGAAGAGAAAGCCCACCGCGGCGGCCAGCCAACCGGCGAATCCGGCGAGCGCACACAGTGACCAGAACGGGCTCGGCTCCTCCGTGCGCGCCAGCCGCTCGGCGTGCCACAGCCGGCGCGCAGGCTCGTCGGCACCCGGATCCACCGACGGCGACTCGAGGGCTGCCGCGAGCGTGGCGATCCGCTCATCGGCCACCGCCAGGCGCGCGCGGTTCGGCGTGTAGATCGCGCGGGTGGCGAGCACCGACGAGCGGACCTCCCGCCACGCCACCAGCGCGAGCGCGCGATCGCCGGCTTTTTCGGAGCGCACGGCTAGCTCTTCGAGGCGGTCAAGCGCGCGCGAGGACCAGGGATTGCCGGGCGCGTAGAGCCTGGCCGCGCGCCCGAAGCGATCGATCGCCTGGGGTGCGTCGCCCGCCGCGAGCCGCTCCTCGGCGGCCTGCCACTCGACGCGCGAAGACCAGAGGACCCGCGAAATGATCATCGTCAGGGCGATCGCGACGAAGCCGGCGATGCGCAGCGCGAGGCGAAGCGGGGCGCCAGGGATCACACGAAGTCCCGGCGCGAGAAGAGGAAGATCGCCAGCGCCAGCACGCACGCGGAGTAGCCGAGGCCGTAGCCGGTCGCCCCGGCGACGTAGGCCCAACTCACGTAGCTGCCCGCGTGGATCGACGCGGGGACGCCGTTGACGAGGCCTCCTGAGACAAAGAAAAGGTGGAGATCGGGCAGCACCTGGATCGCCCAGTTGAGCGCCGACGCCGTCGACGGCGAGTCCTTGAACCGCGCCAGGATCAACGCCCGCAGATCGGGTGTGGAGCGGCCGATGATGAAGATGCCCGCGGTGAACAGGCCGGAGAGGTAGGGCGTGGAGAAGGTCGAAAAGAAGACCGCGATCGCGGTGACGAGCAGGACCTGGACGTAGAGGAGCAGGACCGCGCGCACCATCACTCCGTCGGGCGACCATCCCTGGACGGCCATCGTGATCCACAGGACCACGCTCATGAGCGCCACCTGCGCGGTCAGCGTGAGCACCAGGCCGAGGTACTTCCCGAGCACGAACTGCCAGCGATGGATCGGCTTCGGGATGAAGGCGTAGAGGGTCTTGCGCTCGATCTCCTTGTAGACCAGGTTCACCCCCGCGAAGATCGCGAGGATGACACCGAAAACCGAGATTCCCCCGAGTCCCACGTCCTTGGTGATCCGCAGCTCCTCGTGCATCGAGAGCTGGCCGATCCCCCACGCCGAGAGGATCAGGAGGCAGGCGAAGATCAGGATCGCGTAGAGGAGCTTGTCCCGCATCGCTTCGCGGAAGGTGTTCAAGGCGATGGCGAAGATCCGGTTCATTGGCGCGCCTGGTCCGCTTCGACCTCGCGCACGAAGAGATCTTCGAGGTGCTCCTTGCGCGGCGTGACCGACACGACCTTCGCCCCGCCGTCGATCGCGGCGCGCAGGAACGCGTCAACGTCCTCGCCCGGGGTCAGGCGGCGCTCCTCGGGCGCGCCCGCGCGATCGAGCACCACCTCGGTGTGGAGGAGCTTCGGCGAGAGGAGCTGCGCGAGCGGGCCGACGTCGCGGATCTCGCCGCGGACGATGATCGCGCAGCGATCGCACAGCAGCTCGACGTCGCTCAGGATGTGGGACGAGAAAAAGACCGTCTTGCCCTCGCTCCGCAGCGACCCGATCAGGTCGCGGATCTCCTTGCGGCCGATCGGATCGAGCCCCGACATCGGCTCGTCGAGCACCACCACCTCGGGATCGTTGATCAGCGCCTGGGCGAGGCCGAGGCGTTGCAGCATGCCCTTCGAGTACTTGCGGAGCGGGAGCGACGCGGCGCCGGTGAGGCCGACCAGGTCGAGCAGCTTCTCGGTGCGCGGGCGACGCACCGACGCGGGCAGGTCGAACAGGCGGCCGGCGAAATCGACCAGCTCGCGCCCGGTGAGGTGCTCGTAGAAGTAGGGCGTCTCGGGGAGGAAGCCGACGCGCCGCTTGGCGCCCAGGTCGGGGACCCTCTTGCCGAGCAGCATGCAGGTGCCTGCCGTCGGGAAGATGAGCCCCATCAGCATCTTGATCGTCGTCGTCTTGCCGGCGCCGTTCGGGCCGACGAAGCCGAAGATCTCGCCGGGGCGCACATCGAAGGTCAGGCCGCGCACCGCCTGGACCTTCCGCCGGAGGAAGCCGAAGGCGAAGGTCTTCCGCAGATCGACGACGGTGATAACCGGGTCGGCCATGTCACCGATTGCGATACCAGTAGATGGTGCGGAGCAGCCCCTCTTCGAGGTCGACCTTGGCCTTCCAGTCGAGGAGCGTCTGCGCCTTCTCGACGGCGGGCACGCGCAGGCCGACGTCCATGTGGTTCCACTCCACGAACTCGATCCGCGAGCTCGACGACGAGAGGCGGACGATCTCGCGCGCGAGGTTGTAGATCGTCACCGTCGAGCGCGGGTTGCCGATGTTGAAGGCGTGGCCGGTGGCGCGCTCGTCGTGCAGCGTGGTGAGCACCGCCTCGACGATGTCGTCGATGTAGCACCACGAGCGGATCTGCGCGCCGTCGTTGTGGATATTGAGTGACTCGCCCCGGAGCGCGCGGACGATGAAGTGGTGCACCGCGCCCTCGCCGACCTGGCGCGGGCCGTAGATGTTGAAGGGGCGGATCGACACCGCCGGGAAGCCGTACTGCTTGTGGTAGTTCATCGCCAGGTGCTCGGTGGCGAGCTTGGCGACGGCGTAGGTCCAGCGCGCCTCACCGACGGCGCCGAGGGTGGTCGAATCGAACTCGGTGACGTGGTAGGCGTAGCGCCCGAACACCTCGCTGGTCGAGAAGTCGATGAAGCGCTTGCAGCGCCCGCTCTCGTGCGCGGCCTCGAGGAGGTTCATCGTCCCGAGGAGCGAGATCCGCATCGTGTCGACCGGGTGCTTGAGCACGGTGTCGACGCCGGCGATCGAGGCCATGTGGATCACCACGTCGGTGCCCTCGACGGCGCGGGCGACCGCCGCCTTGTCCATGACGTCGCCGATCACCAGCTCGACGTTCGGGTGATCGTGGAGGCCCGCCGGGCGGAGCGCGTCGCGGCGCATGATGTCGAGCACGCGCACCCGGTTCTTCGGGGCCAGCCGCTCCACGAGATGGGATCCGATGAAGCCGGCACCGCCGGTGATGAGAACGTGGGCGCCTTCGAGAAAGGTGGTCACGCGCGGCATGGTAGGCGAACCGGCGCCAGCTGGCAAGTGGCGGCAAGTGGGGCTGTATGCTACGGAAAGCGCCCTTCGACACCGAGTCCGGCCTCGATCTGGAAGGTGAAGGAGCGCGCGAACAGGAAGCTCTCGCTGATCTGAAAGTAGGCGCCCATCCACTTCAGGAAATCCCACTGGAAGCCGTTGGCCTCGTGGAACCCATAGTCGAAGCGCGTGCCGCTGAAGGCCCCGGGGTTGCTGTAGTCGAAGATGCCCTGGAGCTGGACGAAGAACTTGAACTCCTTGCGGGCGCCCTCGGCGTAGATCCGGATGCCTGGCATCAACATGAACTGGGTGTTGGTGGTGAAGTTCTTTTCGAGGCTGAAGCGCTGTTCGACGATCAGCTCGACCGCGTGGCTGACGCCGAAGAAGATCTTGAGGTCGAGCCAGGTGGGGAGGCGATCGGAGCAGCTGTTGCGGGGCTTCTGGGTCTGCTCGTCGTTCTGGCCGCAGCTCCCGGCTTCGCTGTACTTGAACTGGACGCGGTAGCCGGAGCCGACGGTGACGCCCACGCCCGCCTGCAGACGGTGCGAGCGATCTTTTTTCGGATCGACCTTCGCGTCCGGGGCGGCTGCGGCGAGGGAAGGGAGGGAGGCGAGGAGCGAGAGGGTCAGAGCAACCGGGACGGCTCGCATGATGCGAGGGTAGCGAGACTGCCGGGCTTGTCAATAATCGTGGCGGGTCGACGCGGGTCGACAAGACGAGCTAGTGCGGGGAGTGGATGGTGTCGGCGATGGCGAGGGCGGTGGGGAGCTCGGCGGCGAGGAGGATTCGCTCGCCGAAGATGCGCTCGCGGCCGTAGGAGTAGGAGGCGCAGGTGCCCTGGGCGCGCTGCCACTGGCCACCGTCGAAGAGCTCGGTGTCGACGGCGATCATCAGCTCGCCGCGCTCGTGAACCTCGACCAGGATGCGGTCGCGGGTGCTCTCGGTCTGGTTGATGATCGCGGTGACGCGGTGGTCGAGGTCGGTGCTCTCGAGGTCGGTGGCGCCCCACTGCGCGACGACCTGCCGCGCCGCCTGGTAGGTGCTGGCGCGAGCCGCCTGGCTGTACAGGAAGAGGGGTGCATAGGGCTGCGAGCCGATCCCGTAGCGCACCGATGCGCAGCCGCCGCAGAGCAGCAGCGCGAGCAGCAAGCCCTTGGAACCTGTGGAAAGCCGGCGACGCGTCACTAACATGGGCACCTCCGTCGGGGGTTTGACCGACCGGGTGCATCCATCGGACCAATGCTGGTATTTGTTTTATTAAGCTGAATTACAAAACTAAGTTATAGAAATTATTGTGCGGGGGTTGGCGGACCGTCACGGGCGTGGCGAGCCGGTTTGACCGCCCGCGCGCTGCCGTTTATAAACAGTCGGATGTTCGAACATGGCTTCATCGGCCTGATCAAGGCTGGCGGCTTCACCATCCTGTTCATTGGCTTCTGCTCGGTGGTGGTGCTGGCGATCACCGTCGAGCGGGTTGCTGCGTTGTGGCGGTTTGTCGACCGCGCGAAGAACCTCGCGGAGACGGTGAAGCGCTGTCTCTATCGCGGCGCGATCGCCGAGGCGCGGACGGCTTGCGAGCGCTCGACCTCGCCGGCGGCGGACCTGTTTCTGGTCGGGTTCGAACGGCACGGACGGTCGGAGCCGGCGGCGGTGGAGTCGGCGGTGGAGCGGGAGAGGGTGCGGGTGTCGATGGCGCTGAAGGGGCAGCTGTGGATCCTCGGGACGATCGGGGCGACGGCGCCGTTCATCGGGCTGTTCGGGACGGTGTGGGGCATCATGCGCGCGTTCAACGAGATCGGGATCCAGAAGAAGGCGGGGATCGATGTCGTCGGGCCGGGGATCTCCGAGGCGCTGATCACGACGGCGTTCGGGATCGTGGTCGGGATCGAGGCGGTGATGGTCTACAACTACTTCCAGGCGCGTCTGGGGCGGACGGCGATGGAGCTGAAGCTGATGGCCGAGGAGTTCGTGGAGCTGCTCTGCGAGCGGCCGGGCAAGACGGCGAACAAGGAAGATGGGGCGCAGGCCGGCGGATGAGCGGGAAGCCGCCCGAGGACGAGGGGGAGGCGATCTTCGCCGAGATCAACATCACCCCGCTGACCGATATCTTCCTGGTGTTGCTGATTATTTTCATGGTCACCTCGTCGGTGAAGATGGAGGAGATCGAGCGCGGTGCGCGTTCGGGGGTGACGGTGAACTTGCCGAAGGGGGCGTCCAAGGAGCTTGCGCCCGGCGCGTCGGATGTCACGGTGGCGATCACCACCGACGGCCACATGGTGGTGGACGGAAAGACGGTTGATCCGGATCAGCTGCGGGCGATCTTCGCGAGCGCGCACCAGAAGGACGCCGATACGCAGGTGATCGTGCAGGCGGATGAGGCGACGCATCATGGGCGGGTTGTCGGGGTGATGGAGCTCGCCAAGACGGCGGGGTTGCGGCGGCTGGCGATCGCGACGCGGCGCGCGCCGAAGTAGGCCGGGAGGGCGCGGCGTAGTGGGTTTCGACGTGGTGTATGTGTCGCCGCACCGCGACGATGCGGTGTTCTCGGCAGGGGGCGCGATCGCGCTGGAGGTGCGGGCCGGCCTTCGCGTGGCGGTGGCGACGGTGTTCTCGTGCGGCGACGGCAGCGACGATGAGGAGCGGCGGCGGGAGGACCTGGTCGCGATCGCGTCGCTCGGGGCGGAGGCGATCGACCTCGGGTTCGCGGAGGCACCCGCGCGCGATCCGAAGCTGCGTCGCTCGGCGCGGATCTTCGCTCCGATCGGGCCCGGGAGCCTTCCGCTCGTCGACGCGGTGCGCGCGGCGGTGCGCGCGGTGGTGGGCGCGGCGGCGGTGGTGGCGCCCCTTGGCGTGGGCGGGCACGTCGATCACCAGGTGGTCCACGCGGCGTGCGCAGGCTTTGGCCCGCGGGTGGCGTTCTACGAGGACCTGCCCTACGGCCTGTGCGCGCCGCTGGTGGCGCGGCGTCTGGAGGGCCTCGGGGGACCGCCCGCACGACCCGGGGCGCCGCGGGCGCTGTGGCTGATCGCGCGGTGGTGGGCAGGGCGGCCCGTGCTGCGCGAGGTGGGGCCCGCGGCGCTGGTGCCGCTCTCGGCGGCGGCGATCGCGTGGCGGCAGTGGCGGGTGGCGCCGTCCCGGGGAGGCGCCTTGTGGATCGAGGAGCACATCGCGGTCGAGGCGGTGATCGAGGACAAGCTGGCGGCGATCGCCGCCTACCGGTCGCAGTGGCCGCGCTTCCATGCGACGCTCGACGGCTGGCGCGCCGCGCTTTGCGAGCACGCCCTTCGTGCGGGCGCGACCGGAGCGATCGAGCGGCGCTGGCGGCGCGAATGACGAGGATCGAGGAGGTGCGATGCGCGCGGTGGTGATCGGCGAGCCGGGAGGAGTCGAGCGGCTCGAGCTGTGCGACGTGGAGCGTCCGGTGGCGGGCCCCGGGCAGGTGCTGGTGCGGGTGCGGGCGGTCGGCGTGTGCCACCGCGATCTGCTCGACCGCGAGGGGCGCTACCCGTTCATGAAGCGCCCGGTGGTGACCGGGCACGAGTTCGCCGGCGAGGTGGTGGAGGTGGGCGCGGGGGCGGGGCTCGCCGTCGGAGATCGGGTGGTGAACCTGCACCGCGGGCCGTGCGGAGCGTGCGAGGCGTGCCGCGCCGGGGAGGAGACGCGCTGCAGCGGGTCGCTGGCGTCGTTCGGGCTCACCGTCGACGGTGGCTACGCGGAGTTCGTCGCGGCCGACGCGTCAGCGCTGGTGGCGCTGCCGGCGGCGGTGCCGTTCGAGCAGGGGGCATTTCTCTTTTGCACCGCGGCGGTGGCGCTGCGTGCGCTGCGCAGCCGGGCGCGCCTCGAGGGCGGCGAGACGGTGCTCATCACCGGAGCGTCGGGCGGGGTGGGGATCCACGCGGTGCAGATCGCGCGGATCCTCGGGGCGCGGGTGGTGGCGATCACGTCGCGCGCCGAGAAGCGCGCGGCGCTCATCGCGGCGGGCGCGGACGACGTGGTGGTGGCAGGGCCGGCGGCGTTCCAGCGCGAGGTGCTGGCTCGCACCGGTGGCGTTCATGTGGCGCTCGAGCTGGTCGGCGAGCCGACCTTCAATGCAACGCTGCGCAGCCTGCGCCCGGGTGGGCGGATGGTGGTGGTGGGCAACGTGACGGCGAGCCGGGTGGAGGTGACGCCGGGGTGGTTGATCATGCGCGAGGCCGCGATCCTGGGGTCGGTGTCGGCGTCGCGGCACGATCTTGCCGACGTGCTCGAGTGGGCGGCGCGCGGGCGGCTCAAGCCGGTGGTGGCGGCGGTTCTTCCGCTCGCGCAGGCGCGCGCGGCGCAGGGGCGCGTGGCGGCGCAGGACGTGATCGGACGGATCGTGCTCGTGCCGTAGGCGATCGTCCCGGCGGGCGCGCTAGACTAATCGAGGCGCAGACCGTCGGGGACGCGGACCGGCACGGTCTCTCCGACCTTCACGTCGACGTGCTGGAAGATAGTTCGGCCGGAGGCGGTGGACTGGAGCGGAGTATTCTCGCCGCGTCCGTGCCACGGGGTGAGGCGCTGGTTGCCAACCACCAGCGCGACGCACAGGTCGAGCACGGAGCCGCCGGGTGGATAGGCCTCGATGCGATAGGGCTTACCGGGGTTAACGGCGGCGGTGGCGACGAAGTGTGAGCCGGGCTGGAAGCAGGGCCCATCGGTGAGCACGGCGATCATCCGACCGGCGGGAGCGCCGGGGGCGGTCACCGTGCCGGTCACCACGACCTGGACCAGGGCCGGCGGGGCGAGGTCGGCTACGTTCGCGGCATCGTGGGGGAGGGGCGGGGTGGCGCGGGACGCTGACCCGACGGGTGGCGCGGAGCAGGTGCAGGCAGCGACGGTGAGCAGGGCGAGGAGGAGGGCGCGACGCATCGGAGAGGTTATACGCCTTCGCGGAACGGGCAGGCCATTGGTAGAGTCGCTTCATGCCCAGAACTCTCACCCCTCGAGCTGACGACCTGGAGGAAGATCGCCCTCGGCTCGTGGGGCGGCGGCGGCGACCCGTCAGTGTACGGCATCCTCGAGCGCCGGCGCCAGTGGACCGAGCGCACGGGGCAGAAGGCACCGACGGTGACGGCGATCGTCGCGTGCGCGATCGCGGCGGTGCTGCGCGACCATTCGCAGATCAACGGGCTGATCTGCTGGGGGAAGATCTACCAGCGCAAGTCGGTGCGGCTCTTCCTCCAGGCGGCGGTGGACGACGCCGGGAAGGAGCTGTCGGGGATCCTGATCGCCGACGCGGACAAGAAGTCGCTCGGCGAGATCGTCGCGGAGCTGCAGGAGAAGGCGGCGGCGATCCGGCAGGACCGCGATCCGAACTTCAAGCGGGTGAAGTCTTCCTTCGGGCGCATCCCTCTGTTCTTGATGCGCTTTGTGCTGAACACGATCTCCTTCCTGACCTATTCGCTGAACCTGGACCTGCGCTGGGCCGGGGTGCCGCAGGACGCCTTCGGGAGCGTGATGATCACCAGCATCGGGTCGCTCGGACTCGATCAGGCGTTCGCGCCGCTGGTGCCCTACAGCCGTGTGCCGCTCCTGCTCGCCGTCGGGGCGATCAAGGACCAGGCGGTGGTGGTCGACGGGGTGATCGTGGCGGCCCCGATGTTCAAGATCTGCGCGACGTTCGATCACCGCTTCGTCGACGGGATCCATGCCGCGAAGATGGCGCTGGCGCTGCGGAGGCTGCTCGAGACCGATGAGGGGCTGGAGTCGCTCGGGCTGAAGTAGGTCGGCCCTCAGGAGGGCTGGCGGGCGATCAGCGCCCAGAACTCGTCCGGCTTCAGGCCCATGGTGCGCTCGCCGATCGGGGCGGTGACGATGCCGTGCAGGGACTCGGGATCGATCGCGGCGCCGCGGAGCGCGGCGGAGAACTCGTCGCGGAGCCAGGCGCGCTTGGCGAGGGCTTTGCCGTGCGCGGCGAAGAGCGCGCGCAGGGCGGCGAAGCTGGCGCGCGTGGTGACGAGCGCGGGGGCGGTGCGATCGAGGCCGATCAGCTCGGGGAGAGGGATCAGCTCGGCGGCGAGGCCGCGGGCGACGGCGCGCGCGCGGAGATCTTCGAAGCGCAGGGAGTGCTCGTCGTGGTCGAGGTGCTCGCTCCGCACCGGGGGCCTGGTGGGGTGGCCGAACTCGGAGAGGTAGGCGACGCCGCCGGGAGCGAGCACGCGCGCGCACTCGTCGACCAGCTCGAGGGCGCCCGAGTTGACTCCCGCGAGGGTGGCGAGATCGCCCGCCATCTCGTTGCTGATCACCAGGTCGACCGCGCGGTCAGCGACGGGTAGATGGGACGCATCGCCGACCACCGAGAGCAGGCCGCGCGCGCGCTGGGCCCGCGCCAGCGATGGGCTGCGATCGACCACCACGTACGAGCGTGGTGCCAGCGCGTGCGAGAGCGCGCGGCCGACAAAGCCGAGGCCGCCGCCGACTTCGAGCACCCTGGCAGCGGTCGGTGGTGCGCCGCGGGCGATCAGGGCAGCGGCCAGCCGCGCGCCGAAGGTGGCTCCGCCCAGCGACGGGTGGGGCTCGCGGAACAGGTGGGAGAGGGTGGTCTCGACCTCGTCGAACTGCAGAGCGGCATCACCGATTTTTTCGTGGTAACCGGGGAGATCGGAGGGATCTGCGGCACCGACGGCGGGGCGCGCTCCGCCTGCGAGGGCCTCGGGCGCCGCCTCGGGCCAGGGCATGGTCGAGTCGGACCAGCGCGGCAGGCCACGCCCGGGCGGCAGCAGCTTGAGCGCGGCGAGATCCGCGGCGCACAGGCGGAGCAGGGCGGGCCAGCGTTCGGGCGGCGCGAGCTCCCCGAGGGGGCGGCTGCCGTCGGCGGCGTCCAGGAAGCGCGCCGCGCCTTCGACGAGCACACCGCCCGCTCGCCCGTAGACGACGGCGTCTGCGCCCCGTCGCTGATAGACCGCCAGCTTGGGTGTGTAGGGCCGGCGCGCGGCGAGCTCCGCCTCGACCTCCTCGATCGGGCGGTCGAGCTCCTCGAGGATCAGCCGCTCGCGCAGGATGGTGCAGAACTGGCGCGCCTGATCGGGTTCGAGGCCGCCGGGACGGGCGGCGCACACGGCGTCGACCTCCGAGGGCTCCGCGAAGGCGAGGCAGAGGGCGACCACGTCGCGGCTCATCTCGCACACGTCGCCGGTCAGCCGGTGCCAGGAGAAGGCGGCCTCGTCGCGCGCGTGCCACGAGAGGCTGCGCGAGAGGCGGAGGTGCGGCATGGGTCCTCGGAGAGGCGGTGGCGGCAGGGAGCCCGCGCGCGGGTCGCAGCGACGGGGGAGCTACGGTTCGCTACTTCTTTTCTGGCTCCGCCTTGGTGGTGTCGGCGCTGCCGCCGGCCTTGCCGTCCTTCTTCGACGTGGCGTGGCCCTCGCCCTTGGCCTCGCGGTCGCCTGCCGAGGCCGACGACTTCGAGTCGGAGGTCGCGGCGCCCTTGCCGGCGGAGGCGCTGGAGGTGTTCCCGCCGCCTGCATCGGCCTTGGCCGACTGCTTTCCCTTTCCGGCGTTGGCGTCGACGTCGCCCTTGGCGCTGCCATCGGCGCTGCTGGAGGTCTTCACCTCCTCGCTGTGGCTGACATTGCCCTTCTTGTCGACGTCGGACTTCTGCTCGACCTTGAGCTCGGCCGCGACCTTGCCGGAGACCTGACCTGCCGCGGCGCCGGCGAAGCCGCCCGCCGCCGCGCCAACCTCCTTGCCAGCGACCTTGCCTACCGCTCCGCCGGCGACCGAGCCTGCTGCGCCCGCCGCGCCTTCGGCTGCACCCTTGGCGTCCAGGTTCGCGTGCTGGTGGATCCCATCCTTGTCGACGCTGACGCCAACGTCGGTCTTCACCCCGTGGTCGACGTTGCCCGCCGCTGCGGCGGAGCCGGAGCCAGCGACGCCGCCCGACACATTGTTCTTGTCGTCGCCCACCTTGCCCTTGCCTTCGGCGCCACCGCCTCCAGCGGCCGCACCGTCGGCGTGACCCTTGTTCTCGGCGGAAGCGTTGGCGCCCGCGCCGCCCTTGGTTTTGCCGGCCGAGGCGTCCGCTTTGCCTTCTTCGCTCGCCTTGCCATCCGCGGCTCCCGCGCCGCCGGCCTTCTCGCTGGCCTCGGCGTTCTTGCCCTTCTGCTCGGCCTTGGTTTCACCCGAGGCAGAGGCCTCACCCTTCGCATCCGCTTTCCCTTCGGCCGAGGCGCTCTTCGAGTCCTTGGTGCCCTTGCTCTCGCTCTTCCCTTCGGCGGAGGCTTCGCCCTTGGCGTCGGCCTTGTTGCCGTCCTTCGAGTCCGCCTTCTGGCCCTCGCCCTTGTCGTCGCCGCCCTTCTTGTCGTCGCCGCCCTTGGCGTTGTCGTCGCTCTGGCTCTGGTTCTTGTCGCCGCCCTTGTCGGCGCCGCCCTTGCCCTTGTCGGCGCCGCCCTTGTCGGCGCCGCCCTTGCCCTTGTCGGCGCCGCCCTTGTCGGCGCCGCCCTTGTCGGCGCCGCCCTTGTCGGCGCCGCCCTTGTCGGCGCCGCCCTTGTCGGCGCCGCCCTTGTCAGCGCCGCCCTTGTCAGCGCCGCCCTTGTCAGCGCCGCCCTTGTCGGCAGCGCCGCCGCCGCCGCTGCCGCTGGCGTCGCGCTGGACCTTGACCAGCGTGCGGAATCCGGCGTCCTGGTGGGCGCTCCCACCCGCGCCGCCGGTGGAGTGGATGTAGCGGTGCTTCACGCCGACCACGTAGTACTTGCCGTTGAACTTCGGATCCTGGACGTCGATGTCGATCGTCATCCCGGCCTTCAGCTTCGGCGTCCCGTGCAGCTGCATGTCGCCGGTGACGTACTGCATCTGCCGCTCGCGCAGGATGCTCTCGGCGATCGCCTTCGCCTCCTCCTGCGAGTAGATCGGCCGGTCGGTCTCGAAGGTCTCCGCCGTCGGCGCCGCGCTCGCGCCCATGTCGGCGCCGAACTGCGCCTGCGCCGAAGCGACGCCGATGATCTCCTTCTTCTTCTTCGGGTCCCATCCGTGGACGGTGACCTTGTTCAGCTGGCTGGCCGAGCTGAGCCGAGGCCGGAAGCGGTCGATCGCGTTGTCGTCGCCGCCGCCCCAGGAGAGCTTGATCCCGGAGTCCTTGTTCGCGGGCTTCTTGAAGAAGAGCTTCGAGTCCTCGACGTGCACCTCGTACCCGATCCGGGCGGCGCGCTGGAGGATGAACTCGAGGTTGGTCTGGTTGTGCTGGTAGACGTGGTCGTACTTGATCTTCGGATCGCTGTCGCAGTCGGCGCTCAGACCGGCGTCCTGGCAGACCTTCTTGACGATGTCCTGATCGGTCATCTTCTCGAAGGTCTTGGACTTCCGGCCGCGCGCGAGGAGGTGCATCTTGTTCAGCGCGCGGATCGTCACCCGCGCCGGCATCGAGTGATCGAACTGTGGCTCGATCCCGGTGACGTCGCCCTGGAAGACCGTCCCGTCGCCGGAGGAGATCACCACCGGGTCCTTTGGCTTGGTCGCCGCGCTGCCCGCGCCCTTGATGTTGCTGATCGTGATGTGAGCCATATCGGGCTGGTTCACGTCCAGATCGACAATGATCTCGAACACGTCGTCGGTGGGGATGCGCTTCCCGCCAATCGTGACCGTCAGTTCTTTGGACTTTGCCGGCATCGACTTCTCCTCACCGGGTGGCGACCCGACCTGGCGGTCGAGCATGAGACTCAACTGCGTGAAATAACTGGAACATTTTAAAGAAAATGGAGCGGCCCATGAGCATCCCTTTGTTTGGTGGCGGTGTCAAGGGTAGGCCCGAGGCGTGAAACTTCACGGGAACGTTATCGGCGGTGGCGGCTTGCAAGTTGCGTCACAACCGCAGCGGAGCGGGGGCGTGGTAGCATCCGCCGCGTGCCGCCAGAAGGGCCGCCCACGCCACCCGCTTCCCCCGAGCTGCCGCGTCCACGCCGGGCGCTATCGGGGCTGCTTGGGGGTCCCGTGGAGGCGGGGGGTGCGCGGCCGATCGCGGAGCTGCTCGCTCATGCGCTGGATGTCGTGGCGAGCGGGGTTCCGGGCGAGCTGACCCACGGCTTCCACAGCTACCCGGCGCGCTTCCACCCGCTCGTGCCGCGCCGGCTTCTGGAAGCCTCGCCCGATGCGGGAGTGATCCTCGACCCGTTCGTGGGCAGTGGCACCACGCTGGTCGAGGCGGCGCTGGCGGGGCGCGCCGGGATCGGGGTGGACATCAATCCGCTCGCGGTGGCGCTGGCGCGGTTGAAGGCGACCCTCTGGCCGGCGCACCGCAGGGCGCAAATTGCGGCGGTGGCGCAGCACGTAGCGGCGCGGGCCGGCGAGGCGGCGAGGGCGTCGCGGCGGGCGGATGCACCGTCGGCAAAGCCGCGCCGGCAGACGCGCTACGATGACCCGCGCCGGTATCCGCCGCATGTGTTCCGGGAGCTGGTGACGCTGCGCGAGGCGATCGACGCCGCGGCGGGGAACGATGCCGAGCTGCGCGGCGTGCTGCTCCTGGTGCTGTCGTCGATCGTGGTCAAGGTGTCGCTGCAGCGCTCCGACACCGACGAGACGCTGGTGCAGCGGAACATCCCTCGGGGGGCAGCGGCGCGCCACTTCGCGGCCAAGGCGACCGAGCTGGCGGGACGGATGGGGTCGTTCGCGGTGCGGGTGCCGGCGGGGACTCCCGCGCCCGCGGTCAGCGTCGGCGATGCGCGTCGCCTGGCGCACCTCGAAAGCGCCTCGGTGGACGTGGTGATCACCTCGCCGCCGTACCTCGGTACCTACGATTACGCGAGCCATCACGCGCGGCGCTTCGGCTGGCTGGGGCTGGAAGCGCCGAACCTGGATCGCGATGAGATCGGCTCGCGTCGCGGGGCGCCCGAGCGGTGGACGAGCGATGTGGCGGCCTACGTCGCGGAGATCGCCCGCGTGCTGCGGCCGGGGGGCTGGGCCTATCTGCTCGTCGGAGATTCGGCGGTCGGACACACCGCGGTGGCGGGGGACAAGGAGCTCAAGCGGGCGGCGGTGGCGGCGCGGCTCTCGGTGGTGGCGTGGGCGTCGCAAGCGCGCCCGGATGTCTACGCCCCGGCGGCGGGGCAGCTCACGGCGGGGCGGCGGGAGCATCTGGTAGCGCTGCGCTGCACGACGGCCACGGCCTCCGCTCCGCGCGCACCGACGAAGCCACGAACGACGGAGCGGCCCGCGACTGTCAAGGCACCGGGCGGTGATCGAGCCACACGGGGTGGCGGAGCCGTGCGCGCCGCACCGCGCGACCCGAAATCCGGTCGCTGAGCTTTTCGTCCTGAGGGTCACGCTCGAAGACTTCGTTCCTCATCCGCAGAGCCTGCGCTGGCGTCTGGCCGACGCCTACTACGAGGCCGCCAGCATCTCGGCGTGGACCAGCGGCGCCCTACCGCGCCACCGGCAACTACGGGGCGGCGCGGCAGCACGCGCAGGTGGTGACGAGTCTCTTCGTCGAGGTGGAGGCGGCGGGCGCGCTTCGTCCGGGCGAGCCCTTCGTGGTGCTCGAGGTCGGCAGCGGGCTGGGGCAGTTCGCCGAAAATTTCCTGGCGGCGCTCGACCGTCACTGCGGCGCCGCCGGGCGGCAGCTTCGGGCACGGCTCATCTACTGCCTGTCGGACCGCAACCCGGAGACGGTGCGCACGGCGACGGCAAGGCCCGAGCTGGCGCGGCACCTCGTCGAGGGGCGGCTTCTGCAGGCGCTGTTCGATCTGCGCCGGCCCGGCGATCTCAGGCGCGTCGACGGAACGGAGCTGTCGCTGACGCCTTCGGTGGTGATCGCCAACTACGTCTGCTGCGTGTCGCCCCCGGCGGTGCTCCGCCGACGCGGGGCGGCGTTCTTCGAGCAATACACGTCGATCGCGGTCGAGGTGGCCGACGGGGATACGCGCACGGGGGCGGAGATCGTCGACGGCTACCTCGGCGATCCGGTCGCTTCGAAGCTGATCTCCGAGATGCAGGTCGAGTCGGCGTGGCGCGAGGTCGAGCTGGCGGGGCGTTTCTCGTCGGGGCCCCACGTCGGCGCGGTGGTGCGCGCGGTGGCCGGACTCGATCCGGCGACGCTCCTCTACCCGCAGGAGTTCATCGACTTTCTCCTGGGGATCTCGTCGTCGCTGATGAAGCCGGGCGGCCTGGCGATGGTGAGCGATTACGGGAGCAGCGACCGGCACGATCTGCAAGGCGAGCACGAGGGCAGGCTGCAGCTCTACGGCAACTCGGTGAGCCACCACGTCAATTTCTCGCTCCTCGACGCGGTCGCGAGCGAGGCCGGCTGGGTGACCCTCCGCAGCCGAAACCCCTTCCGCTCGGTGCACAGCGCCTCGATCCGGTTCGCCGCCACCGTCGGAAACCGCTTCCGCAGCGCCTTCCACAGCGCGTTCGTCCGCGGCGAGAGCGGCGAGGATCTGATCGACTTTCGCGACGTGGCGCGCACCTTCCACGAGCGCAAGGAGTACCGCACCGCGGCGCGCTTCTACCGTCGCTGTCTCAAGATCGATCGGGAAGATCCGCAGCTCCTCTACGCGCTGGGCGAGGTCTGCCTGGAGGGCGGCTACCTCGACGCCGCCTACCGCACGCTGCGCCGCGGCCAGCGCATCGCCCCGCTCGACTACGAGTTCGACTTCCTGCTCGGCCGCACCTGCCGCGGGCGCAACCGCTTCACCGAGGCCATCCAGTGGTACGAGATGTCGCTCGCCCGCACCGAGCATCACGTCACGCTGGCCAATCTCGGCGAACTCCACGGTTTCCAGGGAAACCACGCAAAGGCGCGCGACTGCCTCGCCCGCGCGGTGGCGCTGGTCCCGAGCTACGAGCGGGCAGTGAAGCTGCTGGCGGAGATCCCGCCCGAGGGATGAGGCCCGGCAGACCAAGGTTGCAGAAGGCGGTCGAGCGGTAGCAACCTGCTGCGAGATGGCCACGCCTCCCCTCGCGCTCGACGCCGCCTCCAGCGCCGATTTCTGGCGATCGCTGTGCCCCGATCTCCACGTCGAAGGCCAGCCGCCCGTCCACCCGTCCGGGTTCGGCGACCTGAAGGAGCGCATTCAAGACCTCCTTCGCGAGGGCTACGTGAACATCCCGGTCGACGGTGGTTGACAGGCGCTCTCGCCAGGCTGTCATGCGACCGGCGACGGGAGCGGTAAACTGGTCGATGCGCTATCGCTCCCCCGCGGGTGCCGCGAGGGCCGCGAGCACAGGGGCCACCCGCGCCTCCACGCGCGCCCGTAGGACCGCGAAGCGGGGATCGGGGCGCACCGATGCCAGCACCGGGCAGCGATCGAGCCACGCGAGGTCGAGGAGCCCGGCCTCGACGGCGAGGGTGATGGTGGCGAGCGCGGGCTCCAGCGCGTCGATCACCGCCGCACCTTCGGCGGCGAGCTGAAGGTAGGCGGCGCGGCGACGGCGCCCCTCGTTGGAGAGCTCGGTATCGGAGGCCTTCCCCGGGCGGGGCCCCTCGGGGAGGCGGCGGTGGCGCACGATCTCCAGGAGAGCGGTGACCATCGGTGCCTCGCCGGGCCCGACGACGCCTGAGAGCGCGCGGGCGCACTCCTCGATCCGGTCGAAGTCCCGTCGCCACAGCGCGTTCCGGATCCGCGCGAACCAGAGGCCCCGCTCGTCGACGGGAGCGGGGCCGGGAGTGTCGAGCAGCGCATCGACCTTCGCCTGATCGCCCTGCAGGGCGTGCGCGCGAGCGAGATCCCAGCGCGCCTGGGGGAGCCCGGGCTCGAGCGCGAGGGCGATCTGCAGGTGGCGCGCCCCCTCGGGGATCCGGCCGACGTCGACCATCAGGCGTCCGAGCAGATCGTGCGCCTCGGCGAGGCCCGGCGCAGCGGCGATCGCGCGTTGGAGCTCGCGCGCCGCGCCTGCCGGATCCTGGGAGTGGAGGAGCACGCTGGCCAGCGCCAGCCGTGGCTCGCCGAGGTGGGGGCCGGCCGCCACCGCGCGCTCCGCCGCCGCCCGCGCGAGCTCGTGGGAGTGCCGCGCATCGGGGCCGCCCAGGTACCACAGACGCACCCGGGCGATGGCGTAGCCGGCGAGGATCGTCGGATCCTCCGGGGCGCGGGCGAGCGCCTGCTCGAAGAGAGCGATCGCCCGGTTCACCGGCTCGCGGCGCTGCCGGAAGTATTCGTGGCGCGCGCGGAGGTAGAGATCGAGCGCCTCCGGATCGGTGGGGGACTCGCGGGGCGGACCGCCCGGCTCGACCGCGAGCGCCTCGGCGATCGCCCGGGAGACCTCGTCACCGACGGAGAAGACATCGGCGGCCGGGCGATCGAAGCGGCGTGCCCAGAGCTGGAAGCCGTCGGCGACGCCGATCAGGCGGGTGCTCACCCGCAGCATCGCGCCGGCGCGCCGCACGGTCCCCTCGACCACCACCTGGACCCCGAGCTCGCGACCGAGCCCACGCGGGTCGCGATCCATCCCCTTCAGCGCCATCACCCCGCCGCGCGAGCGCACCCGCAGCCCGTGGACCATCGAGAGGTTGTCGATCAGATCGTCGGTGAGGCCGTCGGCGAGGTACTCCTCGTCGGACGCGCCGCCGTTGCGGAACGGCAGCACGGCGATGGTCTTCGTGAGGTGGGTCGGCACCGGGGCGGTGGCGCGGTGGTAGGCAGGCGCGCCGTTGCTCTCCGAGCTTGCTGCACGTCGGCTATTGCCGACGACGGGCGGTGGCACGACGTTGCTCTCCGAATCCGAGCTTGCTGCCCGTCGGCTATTGCCGACGTTGCTCTCCGAGCTTGCTGCCCGTCGGCTATTGCCGACGTTGCTCTCCGAGCTTGCTGCCCGTCGGCTATTGCCGACGTTGCTCTCCGAGCTTGCTGCCCGTC
>SHYY01000059.1 GCA_009692555.1 Myxococcales bacterium | reverse complement strand
CACCGACGGCGTCCGGGGCCGGAGGGCGGCCCGTACGGGCTCCAACCGCCCCCGCGCGCCGGCCGACCGCCCCGCGCTTCCGACGGGAGCACGCCGTGACCGGCCCGCGGGTGCCGGAGACGGGCTCCGACGTGAGCGAGTAGTACTAGCTCATCAACAACTCGGCGAAGTCGATCGCCTTTGTGGTGGGTCGACCACGCCTGCGCCGAGACGAAGTACGGCGACATTGCGGCGGGTGGCGTACGCGACCAGTCGACCTACACCACCCACCCCTGGCGGCTCCGCGACACCGCGACCAGGGAGCTCCTGAAGGAGATCCAGCCGGCGACGACGGCGGGCGCTACCACCGTGACCTACTCGTAGCGCGCCACGCCCTCGCGCCGCCCCGGAAAGTTGCCGCCGTCGCCGAAACCATGCTTTCATCCCCCCAAGCCATGCCCCGCAAGGCCCTCCTCCTCTCCGCCCTCTGCACCGCGCTTGGCGCGAGCGCGTGCGATCGGCTGAGCGTCACCGACTTCGCCGGCGCCAAGATCGAGCTCACCCTCTCCGGCGCCGCCCCGACCGCAGCGGGACAGCACCTCGAGCTCTGGGCCCGTGACGGCAATCAGCACGTCATCCGCCTCCTCGCCGGCAGCGTCCGCGACGAGTGCGGCGGCGAGGGCGGCTGCATCAACAACTTCGGCTACCACCCCGCTCTCTCGGCCTACGCGGTCGCTCCGGTGGTCGACCTCGACGATCCCTGCATGATCGACGACCGCGGCAACCTGCTCTGGAAGCCCGAGGCGCAGCCCGGCCCGAGCGACGCCGAGCGCCAGGTGCAGGCCGCCGCCGTCGTCAAGCACATCCTGCAGTTCCAGGATCTCCGCGGCATCCCCACGCTCGCGCTGGTCTCCTACGACGACAACGCCGTCACCGCGCGCCCGAAGCTCGCCGCCGACGCCTCGTCCAGCGAGCGCCTCGGCAAGTGCATCGCCTACTGGCGCGCCTCCCCGTTCGCTTACACCGGCAGCCCGGGCCAGCTCACCGCGCCGCTCCACGGCCAGCTCTTCGGCCTGATCGACTTCGCCTCGATCACCCCGCCGCAGTCGCTCGGCGGAATCCAGCTGATCACCGACTATTTCCTGCGCGATCTGCGCGAGCTCTGGTTCACTCAGACCGGCGCCAAAGTTGCGGCCCTCGACCCCGATGTCCTCGATTGCAAAGGCAATCCTGACACCTGCCGCGGCACGCTCTTCCTCCAGGGCAATGCCGGCACCCCGGCGCGTGGCATCTACCACTTCAACCTCTCGTCGCGGCAGCCGGGCGTGGGCGGCACCGCCTCCGTCTACACGCGCCTCGACGAGGATGCGGTGCAGTTTTGATCCCGCCGCCGATCGCGCCGCTTTTCGCCCGGCGGATCTCGCCATTGCGACCGAAGAGGGCCCCATGAAGCTCCGCTTTCTACTCCCCGCCGTGCTGCTCGCCCTCCCGAACGCCGGCTGCGCGGGCATCGTCTGCGGCGAGGGCACCGAGGCGAAGTTCAACGCCGAGACCGGCACCACCACCTGCTCCGGCAAGATCGCCAAGGGCTTCGTGCAGTGCGATCCCGAGACGGCGATCATCGAGGGCGGCATCTGCAAGGCCGACCCGGCCAAGTTCCCGCGCTGCGGCGAGGGCACCACCCTCGACCTCCCCACCAACACCTGCATCCCGAACGCATCGAGCTGCGGCCCCGTCCTCAGGCCCTGCCCGCCCAAGCCCGGCAAGTTCAGCATCGCCGGCGTGATCTCCCACCTCAAGGACGGCAAGTTCGCGCAGATGGAGAAGGTCGAGGTGCGCGCCTACGAGCCGCTCGCCTTCCTCAAGGGCTCACCGCAGGCCCTCCTGGCGACGGTGATGACCGAGGACGCCACCTACTGCTTCGACAACCTCTCCGACCCCGGCAACGGCCTGATCGCGATCGGCGTCACCGACCCGGGCGGGGTGGCCGGGGCCGCCGGCCCGAAGTGGTTCATCGCCGGCGTCGGCCAGGACGGGGTCAACAACGCCGCCGGCAAATCCTTCCGCGTCGACGCGAACATCATCGAGCGCAGCCTGGTCGCCGAGTGGAACAAGCAGTGCCCGAAGCTCGCCCCGATCGAGATGAACGGCGGCTACATCGCGCGCTTCCTCGACAAGGGGCGCGACATGGAGTCGACCGCCAAGCCCGTCGCCGGCGTCAAGCTCGCGCAGGGCTTCGGCCTCGCCAGCGACGTGTGCTACTTCAAGAAAGACATCTCCACCCTCGATCCGAACGCGATGGCCACCGACGCGGACACCGGCGCGGTGATCCAGCGCGTCTCGGGCGGCCTCGCCACCTTCGGCGGGATGGGCGGGATGATCGACGGGAAACCTGTCACCTGGGAGAAGCTCCCCGGCGGCTCGTTCAAGGACGTCATCTTCGTCTCGAAGTTCCACCCGCAGGTGCTCTAGCTCCTGGCGATGCGGCGCGCCCCTCTCCCGACGCTCCCGACGCTGGCGCTGCTCCTGGGCGTCTTCGCGTGCGGGAGTGCGCGCGCCCAGCGCGGCGTGGCGACCGAAACCTTCCGGCCGGCGGTCGACGGCTACGGCATCTTCACCGTCGAGCGCGCCGAGGTCGGCAAGCAGTGGGACTTCGGCTTCCGGCTGCTCGTCGACTACGCGCACCAGCCGCTCCGCCTGAACATGAAGGACGGCACCGGCACCCCGTTTCGCTACGCGGTGATGACCTACCAGCTCACCGCCCACCTCGGCCTCCACATGAGCCTCGCCGACTGGCTGGAGCTCGCCATCGTCGCCCCGGTCTCGGCGCAGGGCTACGGCCAGGTCTACGGCAGCATCGACGATCCGCTCCATCCCACCGGCTTCTACGCCGGCGCTTCGCCCACTAACGTCGGCGCGCCGAACGCCGCGCCCCAGGACACCCGCGTCGCCTTGAAGCTCGCCATCCCGCGGCTCGGACCGGTCGGCATCGCGGTGATCGCCGAGGCCACCCTCCCGTTCGGCGACGAGAGCGCCTTCCTCGGCGATCGCGGCTTCACCTTCCGCCCCACCGCGGTGATCGATCTCACCCTCGGCAAGTTCACCGCGGCGCTGAACGCCGGCTACGTCCTCCGCCAGCAGACGTTCGTCCTCGAACCGCAAGACACTTCGGCGAAGCGGCGCCCCGCCGCCACGCTGATCGAGGTCGACGACGAACTCGCCTTCTCCGTCGGTGCCGCCTACCGGATCATCCCCCTCCTCGGGATCGGGGCCGAGGTCTACGGCCTCTTCCCGCTGGCCACCGCGGCGGCCTCGCCCGAGCGCACCGCCGCCGCCCCCGATCGCGTCCTCGACGCGCTCGCCGGCCTGCACCTCTTTCCCGGTCGCGATCTCACCATTGCTGTCGGTGGCGGCGCCGGCCTGCTCCCCCTGTCCTCGCGCCACGACACCTTCCGCGTCTTCGTCGGCCTCTCCTGGGCTCCGGTCGAGGGCGCGCGCGCCGCCTCGTTCGGCGCCGGCGCAGCCGACAGCGACGGCGACGGCATCCCCGACGTGGTCGACACCTGCCCGAAGGAGGCCGAGGACAAGGACGGCTTCGACGACGAGGACGGCTGCCCCGAGCCGGACAACGATCAGGACGGTGTCGCCGACGGCCAGGACAAGTGCCCGAACGCGCCCGAGGACAAGGATGGCTTCCAGGACGACGACGGCTGCCCCGAGCTCGACAACGACGGCGACGGCATCCCCGACAGCGCCGACACCTGTCCGGGCGAGCCCGAGGACAAGGACGGCTTCCAGGACGAGGACGGCTGCCCCGATCTCGACAACGACGGCGACGGCATCGGCGACGACAAGGACCGCTGCCCGAACGAGCCCGAGACCAGGAACGGCGTCGACGACGAGGACGGCTGCCCCGACACCGGCGGGCAGGTCGCGATCGGCCAGGGCAAGGTGGAGATCCCCGAGCAGGTCCAGTTCGAGACCGGGCGGGCGACGATCCTGGCGCGCTCCTTCTCGCTGCTTGAGCGGATCGCCGAGAAGCTCCGCACCGCCGACGTGAAGAAGGTTCGCATCGAGGGCCACACCGACGACTCCGGCGGCGTGAAGAAAAACCAGGACCTCTCGCAGGCGCGCGCCGATTCGGTGCTCGAATTCCTGGTCAAGAAGGGCGTGGAGGCCACCCGCCTCCAGGCCGCCGGCTACGGCTCCTCGCGCCCGATCGCATCGAACAAGAGCGCCGACGGCCGGGCGAAGAACCGCCGGGTCGAGTTCATCATCGTGGAACAATGATCCGCCGATCGCACCTACCGCTCCTCGTCGCCCTGGCGTGCGTCCTCCATCGCGGCAGCGCGCGCGCGCAGGATCCGCCACCCGCCGCGCCCGCTCCCGTCGCTGCCGCCGCCCCGGAGCCAGCGACGGACAACCAGCCCGAGATCGCCCTCGACCTCGACCGCGAGATCGATATCGCCAACATCGTCACCTCCGCCGCCAAGGGCATCACCACCGTGCAGGAGGCGCCGTCGGTGGTCACGATCATCACCGCCGACGAGATCCGCCAGCGCGGCTTCAAGACCATGGGCGACCTCCTGGCCACCATCCCCGGATGGCTGAACATCGCCGTCGAGGGCAATCAGGTCAACGTGCCGATGGTGCGCGGCCACATCCAGGCCGTCCTCTTCCTGCGCGACGGCGTCTCCTTCTTCGACCCGGTGCTGAACATCGCCACCCTCTCGCGCGCGGTGCCGATGGAGCTCATCAAGCGGGTCGAGGTGGTCACCGGCCCGGGCGGCGTCCTCTGGGGCGCCAACTCCTACCTCGGCATCGTCAACATGATCACCAAGGACGACAGCGATGTCGGCGGCCGCGGCATCGAGCTCAGCGTCGGCTACGGCGACGGGCGCGGCGACCGCCAGGACTTCCGCGCCTACGCCCTCTTCGGTCGCGCCTTCTTCAAGGACCGGCTCAAGATTCTCCTCCACGCCAGCTTCGAGAGCTACCTCGGCCCCGAGTTCAGCGGTGTCCGGTTCCTCGCCGCCACTCCGGCTCCGCAGCCCGCCGGCGTCGGCTTCTACGCGCTCACCCCCGGCAGCACCAACGCCGCCCGCTCCTGGCTGCTCAACCTCGACGGCAAGGTCACCTTCGGCCCCCTGTCCCTCTATGGCAGCTTTCCGATCGGCGAGCTCAATCACGCCCTCGGCTTCTCCTCCACCCTCGTCACTGGCGACCCCGGCGGCCGCAACAAGAACACCTGGAACTTCTACGACCGCCACGCGATCCTCGAATACAAGAGCCGGTTCGTCCACGACCGCCTCGGGCTGAACGCCAAGGCCTACTACATCCAGTTCAACCGCGACCTCCACGTCCGCCTCTTCCCGGACTCCGGGGCGCTCGCCACCGGCCTCACCTTCCAGGTCAATGGCCTGAACATCCAGCGCTTCGGCGGCACCGTCGACGCCGACTTCACCGGCCCGTGGACCTGGAACCGCGTCCTCATCGGTGGCGAGGCCTTCAACGAGCGCGTCGCGCAGAGCCGCACGACCTTCCCAGACCCCGTGCCCGAGAACATCCCGCTCACCTGCCCGCTCCAGGCCGACGGGATGACCTACGTCCCGAATTGCCCGGTGGTATTCATCAACGCCGCCGAGCGCACCGTGGTCGGCCTCTTCCTCGCCGATCAGATCCGCCCGGTCTCCACGCTCACCCTCGATGGTGGCCTCCGCTATCAGCAGGGCTTCGGCAAGCGCGGCTACTCACCGCAGCTCCTCGGCTCGGCAGCGGCGGTGTGGCAGTTCCTCCCCGACGCCCACGTGAAGGTCAACTTCTCCCAGGGCTTCCGCCCGCCGGTCTTCAACAACACCGACGGCAACGGCGCCGGGATCCAGTTCGCCGGCAATCCGAACCTGAACGTCGAGCGCTCCGAGTCCTACCAGGGGGAATTGAACGCGCGCCTGCTCCGCAACGTCCGCAAGGTGCGCGAGCTGCAGCTCCGCATCGACTACGCCTACACTCTCCTCAATGACTTCATCTTCATCAAGAACAGCACCTACACCAACGCCGGCCGGCGCGGCATCCACTCCGTCGAGGCGCTCGCCAAGCTCTACCTGAACGGCGACCACGCGATCACCCTCGGCTACACGTTCCTCCGCGTCTCGACCACCGATCTCGGCCAGCTCCGCAATGTCCCGAATCACTGGTTCACCGTCGGTGCGGTCTTCAATCTGATCAAGGAGATCCTCGACGTGAACCTGAACCTGAACGTGATTGGCGCCACCGAAGACCCCAATCGCTACCGCTCCGGCGAGACCAACACCCCCGACGGAAAACCCGCCCTCCTCTCGCGCCACACCGATCTCACCTTCGACCAGCTCACGCCCGTCGCGCTGCTCCAGCTCGGCGCGCGCCTGCGCCTCTGGAAGGACCACATCACCGCCTCGGCGCAGGTCTACAATGTGCTCAACCAGCGCTATTACCATCCCGATCCATTCAACGATCAGGCGCCCACGATCGAGCTCCAGCCCAATCAGGCCCAGGGCTTCTCCTTCTTCGCCTCGGTGGCCTACCGCCCCTAGGAGCCTGTTGGAGTAACCATGCTACTGCGACCGTGCATGCCGGGCATTCCTCGCCACTTACAACAGTTGGCGTCCTCGCCCCCTCGGTCGCCGTACCTACAGGTACGGCTCGGTCGGGGGTTCCGGGCGGGGGCTTGCCCCCAGGATCGATTGGGGGGGGGCTCGAGGCCTGCTCCGGCCTGCGCGGTCTCGCTACGCATCGTTACTCCAACAGGCTCCTAGTCGGGGCCTCGGGCGAAATGGCCGCGGGCGAATCCACGCAGCGCATCCTGGCGATCGCCGACGAGCCGGCCACGCTCGAGCTCCTCGCATCGGCGATCCACGCGGGCGGTGCGCAGCCCCTCTGCGTGCGCAGCGGCCTGCCCGGGCTCGCCCCCGGCCCGATCCCCTACCGCTTCGTGGTGTTCGCGTGGGACGCCTCGCCTGAGCCGCTCGCCGATCTCCTCGGCCGGATGGCCCCGGGCGCGCAACTCGTGGCGATGGTTCCGAAGGCCGACCTGGCTCTCTACACCCGCGCGCTCGCGGCGCCGGTGTGCAGTCACATGATGACCCTCGACGACGCCGGCCTCGCCTGCCTGGCGATCACCGTCGCCAAGTTCGTCACCGGCGACCTCTTCGGGATCGAAAAATACCTCCCCGCCGGCACCGAGGTCGGCCTGATCCGCCTGCGCGACTACCAGGGTCGCCAGCGCGCCCTCGACGAGATCCTCGATCGCGCCGAGAAGGCTGGCCTGCGCGGCAAGGTCCGCGGGCAGATCGGCCAGGTGTGCGAGGAGCTGCTGATGAACGCCCTTTACGACGCCCCGATCGACGCCAGCGGCCGCCTGCTCTTCGGCGACGTCGACGTCAAGGAGCGCCTCGGGCGCCTCTCCCCGCGTCCCGTCTCGATCCGCCACGCCGCGACCGAGCAGGGCTTCGCGATCTCGGTGCGCGATCGCTTCGGCCGCCTCGACAAGGCCACCATCCTCCGCTACCTCGACAAGTGCCTCCACAGCGGCAACCAGATCGACCGCAAGATCTACGGCGCCGGCCTCGGCCTCTACCTCGTCGCCAACGCCGCCACGCAGTACATCGTCAATGTCGCCCCCGGAATGGCCACCGAGGTCGTCTGCACCTTCGATCGCAAGGGCGCCCGCACCGGCCTCAAGGTCCTCTCCGTCTTCATCTACCCCGGCGCCCCGCCCGCCTGACGCCACCTTCTACGTCAGCCATGGGTTCACGACGGGCACGCGGGCCTTTTCGCAGTCGCTCGTGTCGCGGCTGACGACCGTCAGCCCATGGTGCAGCGCTGTTGCGGCGATGATCAGGTCGGGCTGGGAAAACGTATGGCCGGACTTCCGCCCGACTTCGACCAGCAAACGCCATTTGAACATCACCTCTTCGCTCACGGGGAGAATGCGTTGATCGAACATCGGCCGTACCTGGCTGGTGAGCCAGTCATTCAGCTCGCCGCGGTGGTTCGCATCCTTGACGAGCTCGATGCCAAAGCGAATTTCGGCCAGCGTGACCGAGCTGACGAAGAGCCGATCGAGCGGCTGAGCCGCGATGAAGGCAACCACCTTCGGCTGTGGCTTCGGACGGCGGAGGTCCGAGAGAACGTTGGTGTCGAGCAGCCAGCCTTTCACAGCGCGACGTCTCGCACCGGCAATCGCGTGCGGGTCGGCTCGATGGTTGCTTTGCGATGCGGCGAAGCTCGCATCGCAGCGATCAGGCATTCCCCGGTCCGGTCGCCCCGGAGGCGCTGGAACTCATCGGCAGCGATCACGACGACCTCTTCGCGGCCATGCACAGTCACGTGCTGCGGACCCTCGCTCCTGGCGCGGCGCACGACTTCGCTGAAGCGCGCCTTGGCGTCCTGCAAGCTCCAGGTGTCCGGCTCTGACGATCTGGTCATACTGACTAGATTGGGGTAGAACTCCAGTGATTGCAAACAGTTTGCAAGGCTCAATCCGATAGCTACCCGAGCCGGAAGGTCACCACCAGCACGTCGCGAAAGGCCGCGCGCTGCGGGTCGACCGCCTCGACCGGAGTGACGCCGTGCAGCACCCGCGCATCGTCCACCAGCGTGGCGTCGAACGGGTGGGTCAGCGTGAAGCTGCCGAGCTCCGCCCCGGCGGGCGTGTGGACGGTGGTGGTGCCGCTCGCGATGTTGCGTCGCAACACGAGCAGCACCAGCACGTAATCGACGCCATCGCGATGCGCCCCCTCCGGCGTCGGACGGGCCACCTCGCCGGCGCGCGCCTCGATCCGGAACTGATGCACCTCGATCTTCCAGGCGGACGTCGCCGGGGCGAGCGCCTCGAACATCCCGCGCGCCCACTCCAGGATCGCCCCGAGGCTGTGCGACCCGCCGATCAAGTCGCTGACCGGCTCGAACCAGCGTTCGATCCCCCCGTTCAGCGGGTTGTAGTCGAGGCTCTGGAAATGCGGCCCGTGTGGCGTGCGGCGAATGCCCGCCGCGTCCGCGACGAACAGCGCGTGGCGGCGCCGGCGATAGCGGCCCCCGTCGGCCATGTAGCGATCGAGGCACAGATCGTCCCAGCTCGAAGCGAACGTCGTCCAGTCGAGCAGCTCGCCGAGCATCGCCCGCATCGCGCCGCCGTCGACAAACACGTATCCCTGCTGGCGTAGCGCGCTGACGAGGGAGGTCGAGACCACGCTCGCGTTGTAGCAGTTCGGCGCGCGCGGCGACGGGCGATGGTATGATCCCGCGCCGTGAGTGATCGGCACCTCGGGCAGTACCGCCTCGTGCGCCAGCTCGCCGTCGGCGGGATGGCCGAGATCTACGTCGCCTCCGCGGGCGGCGTGGAGGGCTTCGAGAAGCAGGTCGCGCTGAAGGTGATCCACCCGAACTTCTCGGCGGACCCCGAGTTCATGCGAATGCTGGTCGACGAGGCGAAGCTGGCGGTGCAGCTCCAGCACGCCAACATCGTCCAGACCTTCGACCTCGGCAAGGTCGACGACAACTACTACATCGTGATGGAGCTGATCGACGGCGCGGATCTCTTCAAGATCCTGAAGCGCACCGCCGATCAGAACATCTACCTCCCCCTCGAAGCGGCGGTCTTCATCGCCCACGAGGTCGCCGCGGGCCTCGACTACGCCCACCGCAAGCGCGACCCCGAGGGACGCCCGCTGCAGATCGTCCACCGCGACATCTCCCCGCAGAACATCCTGGTGAGCCACGCCGGGCAGGTGAAGATCGTCGACTTCGGGATCGCCAAGGCAGCGCTGCGCAACCAGCAGACCGCCGCCGGGGTGATCAAGGGCAAGTACTACTACATGTCGCCCGAGCAGGCGTGGGGCGATCCGATCGACGGCCGCACCGACATCTTCTCGGCCGGAATCCTGCTCTACGAGATGCTCTCCGGCGAGATGCTCTACTACGAGGAGGACTTCGACCAGCTGCTCGACCAGGTACGCAAGGCCGAGGTGGAGCCCCCCTCGACGCGCCGCGCCGAGGTGCCGCGGGCGCTCGACGCGATCGTGATGCGGGCGCTCGAGCGGCAGGCGGATGATCGCTGGCAGAGCGCAGGCGAGCTGGCCAACGCCCTCCACGAGTGGCTGCGGGCGAACGTCCCCGACTTCACGCCCGGCCGCGTCGGGCACTTCGTCCACGATCTTCTCGGCGACCACCAGCCGTTGGTGAAGACCCGCCAGCCGACCGATCCCACCGCCGAGGTCTCGATCGACGACCTGGTCGACGAGCACAGCCTGATCTTCCAGCTCCCCGACCTCCTCCAGATGAAGCGCCGCCCGGCCGCCACGCCAGTCACGCCCCCGGCCGCGCCCCGCCAGCCGGCGGCCTCCCGCCGCGTCACCGACGAGACCCCGGGGATCGATATCCTCAGCCTCTCCAGCCTCGGTGGCGAGTTCGAGCAGCCCGAGCAGACGGTGGTCGATCGCGCGCTCGGCCCGGAGGTCTTCAACACCGTCTCCGACGACCTGCCCGACGATCCGACCACCTCGCGCGTCGCGCCCAAGGTTCCGCGCCAGGTCGTCCCGCGCGGGATCGGCGACGAGGACGAGGAGGAGATGACCCGCGAGAGCGCGCCTCCTGCGGCTCTCGCGGGGCGCTTCCAGGCCCACGAGGCGTCGCTGCCCGGAGTGAAGCTCCCCGGCACCCGGCGAACGCTCCCCGAGCCGTCGGAGAACTCCGCCACCATCCCCCGCCTCGCCACGCCGAGCGCCGCGTCCCCCGCGCCGCCGCGCCCCACCGCCGCACAGCCTCCACCCGCGCGCCGCGCCACGCCCGCTCGCCCCGCGCCGCGCCAGGACCCGCTCCCGGCCGAGAGCACCGCCACCACCGAGGTGCCCACCGTCGAGCGCCGCTTCGGCGAGCCGCTCCTGACACCCGTGGTCGCCGTTCCGCGGAGTCGCCCGGCGCCCGCTCCCGTCGGGCCGGAACATCGAGCCCCCGTCCCCGTCCCCGCGCGCCAGGCTGCAGCGACCCCGCAGAGGCAACCCGCGCCCGCCCTCGAAGCGCGCCGCGCCCCCGCCCCCGAACCTCGCCGCGCGCCCGCGCCCGCGCCGATCACCGCCCGCACCGCCCCCGTTGACGAGGAGGCAACCGGTCACTACCGCGAACCACCCCGTCCTCCCGCGGGACAAAAGCAGCCGCTCCCGGTCGTGTCCGCCGCCGAGCCCACCGCCACCGGCTGGCCGTGGGTGCAGCCGGCCGCACCGACGGAGACCGGCTCCTACCCGACCGGGACGCGCGAGTTCCGGATCCCCGCTCGCAAGATCCCGCGCTGGTACTGGCTCGCCTTCGTGCTGGTCTTCGGCGCCGCGATCACCGCGCTGGTGCTGCAACTGGTCGGCCCCACCGCCTCGCGCGGGGTGATCGAGGTGGTGTCGCTCCCCGCCGGAGCGACCGTGAAGCTCGACGCCCACGAGGTGTCCGGCCCCACCCCGGCGCGGATCGACGATGTCGAGCTCAAGGTCCCCCACCGGATCACCGTCACCCTCGCCGGCTACGACGACTGGGAGCGCGAGGTGACCTTCGACTGGGGCCGCCGCGACATCACCCTCCACGCCGTCCTGGTCCCGCTCACCGGCGCGATCCACATCGCCTCCGTCCCTGCCGGCGCCGAGGTGATCGTCA
Source organism: Myxococcales bacterium (assembly GCA_009692555.1). Taxonomy (GTDB): domain Bacteria; phylum Myxococcota_A; class Polyangia; order Palsa-1104; family SHYY01; genus SHYY01. Next base: position 20,551 of record SHYY01000059.1, on the reverse strand, counting down.
ACGGGCGCTTCCGCGGCCAGACCCCGCTCGAAGTCAGCGACCTCCTGCCGACCGAGAACGCCTCCGTCGAGCTGCGCCTGCGCGGCTTCCGCGTCGAGCGCCGGATGCTCCCCTGGCGCGGCAAGCGCCACCTCGAGCTGAACGTCCCGCTGGAGAAAGTGCGCTGAAGAGCCACCCGACCCGGACCTTGCGCGCCCGTATTCATGGGAATATGGTTTCCCGTATGAAAACCACCGTGGAGCTGCCGGACGATCTGCTGATCGCCGCGAAGAAGCGGGCGGCCGAGACCCGAACGCCCCTGCGGGCGCTGATCGAGCAGGGCCTGCGCGCGCTCCTCGAGGGGGCGGCGAGCGCTCCGCGGCGACGGAAGATCGCCTGGGTCACCGTCAAGGGCGGCCTGCCGCCCGGGCTCGACGTCGCCGACCGCGAGTCGATGCACGAATGGCTGCGCGCTCATCGATGATCGCCATCGACACCAACCTCCTCATCTACGCCCATCGGGCCGGCGTGCCGGAGCACCGCGCCGCTCGCGGGGCGATCGAGACAGCCGCTGCGAAACCCTCGGGCTGGGGCATCGCGCTGGCGAGCGTGGCCGAATTCTGGAGCGTCGTCACCCACCCATCCGCGGCGGGGCGTCCCTCGACGGGCGCCGAGGCAGCGGCGTTCTTGACCTCCCTGGTCGACCAGGGGGGCGCGGCGATCTGGCGTGGCGGAGCCGGCTTCGAGGATCGCCTGATCCGCGCAGCGGCGGATCTGCGCCTCAAGGGGCCGCGCGTGTTCGACCTCCAGATCGCGCTGATGGCCCGCGAGGGCGGGGCGCGAGAGATCTGGACGCACGACGCCAGCTTCATCGCGCTGCCGGGGCTGAAGCGGGTCTTTCCACTGGCCCATCCCTGACTTCCCCCCCCGGGGCACGCTCGGAATGACGGTCGATCCCTGAACAATTCGTCGTTCCCATTTCGCCATCCCTGTTCTAGAGTGCCGCCATGCCGGTGCCCCAGCCGTCGCCGTCCGTACGCCCGCAGGGCGAGATCAACACCCTCCTCGGCCGCGGCAGCTCCTTCGACGGCAAGCTCACCTTCGAGGGCACGGTCCGCATCGACGGCAACTTCTCCGGCGAGGTCTTCTCCGACGACGTGCTGGTGGTCGGCGAGGGCGCCGAGGTGCGGGCCAAGATCGAGGTCGGGACGCTGATCGTCGAGGGGCACATCGACGGGAACATCCGCGCCACCAAGCTGGTCGAGCTGCACGCGCCCGCGCGCATCCGCGGCAACATCGAGACGCCGTCGCTGTTCGTCGAAAAAGGCGTCCTCTTCGAGGGGAATTCCAAGATGGAGAACCTGACCGCCAAGGGCACCCAGACCCCAGCGCCGCGGCCGGTCAAGTGACCGTCTCCATGCGGCCAGTTGTCCTCTTCCTCGCGCTCGCCGCTTTGCACGGCGCCCCCGCCGTCGCCGAGGAGTCGCGCTGGAACGTCCACCTCCAGACCGGCCCGGTCTTCACGGTCGTGCAGCCGAACGCCATCACCACCGACCAGCTCTTCACGCTGACCGGTGTCCACCTCCGCGGCGCGCTCGAGTACGAGTTCATGGAGCGCGTCGGCGTCGAGCTCGGCTACGGCGCCAACCTGCTCTTCCATCAGATCAACGGCACCCTCGGCGCGCAGCAGCTCATCTTCGCCGGCGCGCGCGTCCGCCCCTGGTGGAACCCGTCGGGAGGCTACCTCCTGCCGCGCCCCACCGCCGCCAAGGATCGCAAGCCGCTCTACCTGCCCGACCTCATCTCCGACGCCTGGGTCGACGCCCACGTAGCGCTCGCCCTCTCCGACAAGACCCGCTTCGCCTACGATGTCGGCATCGGCACCCGCGTCGCGCTGATCTCCCCGATCCAGCTCGGCCTGTTCGTGCGCTGGCAGCACCTCATCCCGTCGAGCGGCGACAAGGGCTTCATGCAGGTCCTGTTCGGCGTCACCGTCTCGGTCGGCTTCCTGCCGGTCCACAGCATCGACGCCGACGACGACGGCGTCACCGACGGCTCCGACAAGTGCCCGGGCACCACCCGCGGCGTCCGCGTCAACGAGTTCGGCTGCGAGATCCGCGAGTCCGAGACCAAGCCGCCGCCCTGCTCCGACACCGATCTCGACGGCATCTGCGACGGCCGCGACGACTGCAACGACACGCCGCTCGGCGCCCCGATCGACAAGAAGGGCTGCCCCCTCGGCGGCCCGCCGCCCCAGGCCGAATAAAGTCTCCCTCTCCCGCTGGCGAGCGCTGGCGGGAGAGGGTCGGGGTGAGGGTGGCGCGGCATCGGGTGCTTAACGGAGAAGGGGGTCTCACCTAGTCGTAGTCGTAGTCGAAGTCGATTCAGGGGCACTCTCGCGCGGGGGATCACCTCTCCGGCACAAGCGCGTGAGCATCTCCACGATGCGGGTCGGCAACTCCATGGCCTGTGACGTCGAGCTTCTGGTAGGCCAGCATGGGCATCCTCCTGTGAGGCCAGGGTTGTCGGTTGGCAGGAGGAATTTGTTGCGGGAGGAAGTTCGATTGCCGTCGCTGCGGACGTCACGACTACGGCTACGACTACGACTACGACTACGTGACGAGCAAGAGCCAGCAAGAGGGCCCCCTCCGCTGTTAAGCACCCAGCGGCATCACACACCTTGACAGTGCAAATCGCGCATGGTACGTCCGGCGCGCTTTTCCCGACGGAGAACGCAATTATCCAATGCTTATCGCGACCTCGCTGATGGCGGCCGAGAAGTCCGTACCGCTGATCGACATCGACGGGACGGTCTTCCTCCAGATGGGGATCTTCCTCCTGCTCACCGCCGTCCTCTACGCGCTCGTCTTCCGTCCCTACCTCGCGGTCCGCGACCTCCGCGAAAAGGGGATCGGGGGCGCCAGGGCCGAGGCCCGGGCGATGGAGGAGCGCGCCTCGGCGATCGTCGTGGCGTACGACACCCAGCTCACCCGCGCCAAGCAGCGCGGCGCCGAGGAGCGCGGCAAGCTGCGCGCCGAGGGCGTGGCCCACGAGCAGCGCGTGCTCGCCGAAGCGGGCGCGGCTTCGAATAAGGAGATCGGCGCCGCCCGCGAGCGCGCCCGCTCCGAGCAGGAGGCCGCTCGCAAGGCGCTCCTCGGCGAGGCCTCCACCGTCGGTGGCACGATCGCCGGGCGCCTCCTCGGGAGGGTCGTCTGATGCGCCACCTCGTGTTCGCCGCGAGCCTGCTCCTCGTGCCCGCCGCCTTCCCGTCGACCGCCGAGGGCGAGGCCGGACACGACGAGGGCGGCCACGGCCACGAAGAGGCTGCCCCGGGCGAACACGCCGAGGGCGATCACGAAGCCGCGTGCTCGGCCACCACCAGCGACGAGAGCTGCCACCACTACTGGGAGCACCATATCAACTGGTGGAGCTGGGACTACAAGGCGCCCCAGGCCGATCCCGCGCACCGCCACATGCCCGGCCCGTTCGGGTTCGCACTGATCAACTTCGGGGTCTTCGCCCTCATCATGTACCGCCTCGCGGGCAAGCCGCTCGCCGAGTTCGTCCGCACCCGCCACCTCACCATCAAGCGCGATCTCGACGAGGCCGCCGCCCTGCGCGCCCAGGCCGAGGCGAAGCTCCGCGAATACGAGGGCAAGATCGCCGGAATCGACAAGGAGATCGACACCCTGATAGCCCAGATCCGCACCGAGGCCGAGGCCGAGAAGGCGCGCATCGTCGCCGCCGCCGCCGCCCAGGCCGCGCGCCTCCAGGCCGATGCCGAGGCGCAGATCAAGAACGAGCTGGCCCGCGCCCGTCGCGAGCTGCAGCGCGAGGCGGTGGGCGCCGCGATCGCCGCCGCCGAGGCGGTGCTGCGCGCGAAGATCAGCCTCGACGATCAGAAGCGCCTCGCCGATCGCTACATCGCCGAGCTCGAGGGCGCCCCGTCCGCGCCCGCCGGGAGGTCGTAGTGCCCCATCCGAAAAGTTCGTTGCACTTGTCGCCGCCGATCCATCCCGCGGCGCGTCGTTGCTCCTCAGTCACTTGCACCCGGCAAGCTCCATCGTCGCGCCTCGCGCGGCGGGCGGCTCGACACCGAAAAACGCAACGAACTTCTCGGACGGGGCACCCATGATCGCCGGCTCGATCGCCCGTCGCTACGCCAAGGCCCTCCTCGAGATCGGCGTCGCGAACAAGACCTTCGACGCGCTCAATCGCGAGGTCGAGAACGCCGCGAGCACCTTCGCCTCGTCGCAGGAGCTCGCCACCGCGCTCGACAACCCGATCTTCCCGCTCTCCAAGCGCAAGGGGCTGCTCGAGGAGATCGCGCGCCGCCTCGCGCTCTCGAAGGTCGTCCGCAACTTCCTCCTGCTGCTGCTCGAGCGCGGCCGGATCACCGCGCTCCCGGCGATCGCCCGCGAGCTCCGCGCGCTGGTCGACCAGCACGCCGGCCGCGTACGCGCCCGGATCTCCACCGCCCGGCCGCTCGCCGCCTCCGTCGAGGCGCGCCTGAAGGCCGCTCTCGAGAAGCGCACCGGCAAGGCGGTGATCATCGAGAAGGTCGAAGACCCCTCGCTGCTCGGCGGCATCGTCACCCAGATCGGCGACCTCGTCTACGACGGCAGCGTTCGCACCCAGCTCCAGAACCTCAGGCAGCAGCTCCTCGCCGACTAGGCGAACCGCCCACCAAGGCAAAAAGGACAAGACTCCGATGGAGATCAAGGCCGAAGAGATCTCGCAGATCATCCGCAAGCAGATCGAGGAGTACGACCAGAAGGTCTCGGTGATGGAGACCGGCACCGTCCTCACCGTCGGTGACGGCATCGCGCGCGTCTACGGCCTCTCCGGCGCGATGGCCGGCGAGCTGCTCGATTTTCCCCACGGAGTGAAGGGCCTGATCCTCAACCTCGAGGAGGACAACGTCGGCGTCGCGCTGCTCGGCGAATACGAGCACATCCGCGAGAACGACGTCGTCAAGCGCACCGGCAAGATCGCCTCGGTCCCCGTCGGTGAGGCCTGCATCGGCCGGGTGGTCAACGCGCTCGGCGAGCCGATCGACGGCAAGGGGCCGATCGACACCAAGCACACCCGCAAGGTCGAGGTGAAGGCGCCCGGGATCGTCGCCCGCAAGTCGGTCCACGAGCCGATGCAGACCGGCCTGAAGGCGATCGACGCGATGATCCCGATCGGCCGCGGCCAGCGCGAGCTGATCATCGGCGACCGCCAGACCGGCAAGACCGCCGTGGCGATCGACGCGATCATCAACCAGCGCGGCCAGAACATGACCTGCATCTACGTCGCGATCGGCCAGAAGCAGTCGACCGTCGCGTCGGTGGTGGACAAGCTCCGCCAGTCGGGCGCGATGGAGTACACCATCGTCGTCTCGGCCAGCGCCTCCGACCCCGCGCCGCTCCAGTTCATCGCCCCCTACACCGGCGTCACGATGGGCGAATACTGGCGCGACAACGGCGGCCACGTCCTCATCGTCTACGACGATCTCTCCAAGCACGCCGTCGCCTACCGCCAGCTCTCGCTGCTCCTCCGTCGCCCACCGGGCCGCGAGGCCTACCCCGGCGACGTGTTCTACGTCCATTCGCGCCTCCTCGAGCGCGCCGCCAAGATGTCCGACGAGCGCGGCGGCGGCTCCCTCACCGCGCTGCCGATCATCGAGACCCAGGCCGGCGACGTCTCGGCCTACATCCCCACCAACGTCATCTCGATCACCGACGGTCAGATCTACCTCGAGACCGATCTCTTCTACTCCGGCGTCCGCCCCGCGGTGAACGTCGGCCTCTCGGTCTCGCGCGTCGGTGGCGCGGCCCAGGTGGCGGCGATGAAGGCGATCGCCGGCACGCTCCGCCTCTCGCTGGCGCAGTACCGCGAGCTGGCCGCCTTTTCGCAGTTCGGCTCCGAGCTCGACAAGGCCACCCAGGACCAGCTCGCCCGCGGCGCGCGCATGGTCGAGATCCTGAAGCAGTCGAACTACGCCCCGCTCCCCGTCGAGAAGCAGATCCTGATCCTCTTCGCCGGCACCCAGGGCTACGTCGACGGCTACCCGGTCGACGTCCTCGGCCGCTACGAGCAGGAGCTGTACGCCTTCCTCGACGCGCGCCGCCCCGAGGTGCTGACGGCGCTCCGCGAGAAGTGCGCCGACAAGAAGGCATACAAGGAGCTGAGCGACCTGATGGCGAGCGGCCTGAAGGAGTTCGCCAAGGAGTTCACCGTCGAGACCGCCAGGACGGCGGCGGCCTAGTAATGCCGTCGCTGAAGGCGATCCGGACGCGCATCGCGTCGGTCAAGAACACCAAGAAGATCACCGCGGCGATGAAGCTCGTCGCGGGGGCCCGCCTGCGCCGCGCGCAGGACGCGATCATCGCGGCGCGCCCCTACGCGCAGAGGATGCAGGAGGTGATCGGCGAGCTGGCGGCGCGCTCCGGTCACGGCCACGAGCTCGCCCACCCGCTGCTCGCGCGGCGCGACGAGAAGCGCGTCGCGATGATCGTCCTCACCTCGGATCGCGGCCTGTGCGGCGGCTTCAACTCCAACATCAACCGGCGCACCGAGCGCTTCCTGATCGACAACGCCGACGCCTTCTCCGACGTCACCCTCCACATCGTCGGCAAGAAGGGGCGCGAGTACTTCAAGCGCCGCGGCAAGAAAATCGCCCACGAGTGGTCCTCGCCGGCGACGGGGGACAAGGCCCTCGAGCGCGCCCGCGAGATCGCCCACGTCGCCACCGAGCTGTTCCTCGCCAGTGACGTCGACGCCGTGTACCTCGTCTACAACGAGTTCAAGAGCGCCATGAGCCAGCGCGTCACCGTCGAGCCGCTCCTGCCGGTGACGCCGATCAAGCTCGACGAGGCGCTCGGCCGGAACGATTTCAAGTACGAGCCCTCGCGCGGCGAGCTGCTCTCGCACATCGTGCCGCTCCACATCGAGGTGCAGATCTACCGCGCGCTGCTCGAGTCGATCGCCTCCGAGTTCGGGGCGCGGATGAGCGCGATGGACTCCGCCACCTCGAACGCCTCGGACATGATCGGACGCCTCACCCTGATCTTCAACCGCGCGCGCCAGGCGGCGATCACCAAGGAGCTGATGGAGATCGTGGGCGGCGCCGAGGCGCTCAAGGGCTAGTTTTCATTCAAGAACCGGAGACAAGAGGACCCATGCAAGCCACTCCCGTGCAGGTCAGCCAGGTCGGAAAAATCACGCAGGTCATCGGCCCCGTCGTCGACGTGGAGTTCACCGGCGAGCTGCCCGAGGTCTACACCGCGCTCCGGATCACCAATCCGTCGATCGACGATCGCCAGGACAACCTGGTGGTCGAGGTGGCGCAGCACCTCGGCGAGCACACCGTGCGCACCATCGCGATGGACTCCACCGACGGTCTGGTGCGCGGGATGGTTGTGAAGAACACCGGCGCCCCGATCATGATGCCGGTCGGCCCCGAGGTGCTCGGGCGGATCGTCAACGTGATCGGCGAGCCGGTCGATGAGCGCGGCCCGGTGCACGCCAAGAAGTTCATGCCGATCCACCGCGCCCCGCCCCCGTTCGTCGACCAGAGCGTCAAGGTCGAGGCGTTCGAGACCGGGATCAAGGTCATCGATCTCCTCGCCCCCTACCGCCGCGGCGGCAAGATCGGCCTGTTCGGCGGCGCGGGCGTCGGCAAGACCGTGCTGATCATGGAGCTCATCAACAACGTCGCCAAGAAGCACGGCGGCTTCTCCTGCTTCGCCGGCGTCGGCGAGCGCACCCGCGAGGGCAACGATCTCTGGCACGAGATGGCCGAGTCGAAGCTCGGCAGCGGCGAGAGCGTGCTCTCGAAGACCGCGCTCATCTACGGCCAGATGAACGAGCCGCCCGGCGCGCGCGCCCGCGTCGCCCTCTCCGCGCTCACCTGCGCCGAGTACTTCCGCGACGAGATGGGCCAGGACGTGCTCCTGTTCGTCGACAACATCTTCCGCTTCACGCAGGCCGGCTCGGAGGTCTCGGCGCTCCTCGGCCGCATCCCGAGCGCGGTCGGCTACCAGCCCACACTCTCGACGGAGATGGGCGAATTGCAGGAGCGGATCACCTCCACCACCAAGGGATCGATCACCTCGGTGCAGGCGATCTACGTCCCCGCCGACGACCTCACCGACCCCGCGCCGGCGACGGCGTTCGCCCACCTCGACGCCACCACCGTGCTGTCGCGCCAGATCGCCGAGCTCGGCATCTACCCGGCGGTCGATCCGCTCGACTCCACCTCCACCATCCTCCAGGCCAGCGTGGTCGGCGCCGAGCACTACGCCGTCGCCCGCTCGGTGCAGCGCGTGCTCCAGAAGTACAAGGACCTCCAGGACATCATCGCCATCCTCGGAATGGACGAGCTGTCCGAGGACGACAAGCTGGTGGTCAAGCGCGCGCGCAAGATCCAGAAGTTCCTCTCGCAGCCGTTCCACGTCGCCGAGACCTTCACCGGCACCCCCGGCAAGTACGTCGAGCTGGCGGACACCATCCGCGGCTTCAAGGAGATCGTCGAGGGCAAGTACGACGACATCCCCGAGCAGGCGTTCTACCTCCGCGGCGGGATCGACGACGTGCTGGCGGCGGCCGAGAAGATGGCCGAAGCCGACGCCAAAAAAGGAACCTAGCCGTGCACCTCGACATCGTGACGCCGCGCGGCCGGCTGCTCTCCGAGGAGGTCGACGAGGTGACCGCCCCGGGCGTGCTCGGCGAGTTCGGCGTCCTCCCCGGTCACATCCCGTTCCTGACCGCCCTCAAGCCCGGCGTCCTCAGCTTCCAGAAGGGCGGCGCGCGCACCGCGCTGGCGGTCGGCCCCGGCTTCGTCGAGGTCTCCACCGGCGACCGCGTGGTCGTCCTTTGCGACCAGGGCGCGAAGATCGCCGACATCGACGTCGCCGCCGCCCGCAAGGAGCAGGCCGACCTCCAGCACCAGCTCGATCACTGGACCGCCGACGACGCGGGCGCCCGCGCCGACCTCGAAGCGAAGCGCGCCTGGGCCGAAGCGCGCCTCGCCGCCGCCGGCGAGTCCGCCCTCACCACCACGCACTGACTAGAAACTAGTCCGCCGGCTCGACCACGAACTTGACCTCGCGCATCGGCGGCTTGGCGAGGCCGGAGAGCGTGGCGCGGAGCGTCACCCTGGCCGCGTCCTCCGACGAGATCCGATCGGCCGGGACGATGAACACCAGCGAGCGTCGGCCGATCGTGCTCACCCGCACGCTCCGCACCTGCTGGTAGGTCGCCTTCGCACCGACGGTGACGGCGAGCGTGAGCGTGTGCGACGCGGTGGCGACCGTCGCCGGCTGGGTGATGATCACCCGACACAGCAGGTCCGGCTCCTCCCCCGCCATCATCTTCTTCGGCAGGATGCGCTCGATCCCCGCGCCGTCGAGCATGCGACAGTCGAGCGCGCCCATCTCGTACGCCCCGGGATTGCGCGGCTGCGCCACCGGTCGCACCGCCTCGAGCGCCGCCGGCCGGACCGCCTCCTCCGTGGTGTCGTTGTCGTCGGTGACCGGCGCCGGCGCCTCGACCGGCTTCGGGGTCTTGGCCACCTTGGCCGGTGCGCTCGCCACCTTCGCCGCCGGCTTGTCGTCGGCCTTCTCCTTCGCCGCGGGCGCTTCGTCGACCTTCGCCGGCTTCACCGGCTCGTCGCCCGCCGCCTTTTCCATGATCTGATCCATCGTTTCCTCCGACCCGGCCTTCTGCGGCTTCGGATCAGCGGCGGCGCCACTTATCCAGAGGACCGACGCGGCGACGGAGAGCGAGAGCGTGAGCACGGAGCCGGGGCTGCGCATGAAGGGTCGTTCTAGCGTGGAATTTTGCGGTTGTCGAGGAGCGTTCGGCGACAGATACGACAGGGACGGCGCCACCTTCCCAGCCGGTTCACCCGTTCGCCGCGTTCGCCGCCCGACCTCCGGGCGCTTCCCGTCGGTAACTTCTCAAGAGTCGTGGCGGAAGGGGGGCGCGCCCGCGTCACGGAACCCCCCACCTCGACCTCCCGATCTTCCCGACCTCCCTTTTACATACGGCGTGCCGAACCTCTCTGGCCGTCGACGAAGACGAGCGTGCGGGTCCCGCGACGAGCCTCGTGGTCTCGGAGAGCGCTCTGGGCTTCGCTATGCGGAATCTAAAAGGGAGGTCGGGGAGATCGAGAGATCGGGGAAGGGGCTTGTTTGAATTTCGCCGCTGCCCTCGGGCCCGCCGAGGGCAAGGGCCCGGCAATGGAAACTCGCGCCACCACCTTTTGAGAGGGTACTCCCGTCGTGATCAACAGTTCATTATTGCTTGGTTTTTTAGTGAAACAAATCGGACAGCGACGCACCGTCGTGGATCCGGGTGATCGCCTGCGCCAGCACCGGCGCGACCGAGAGAACGTCGATCTTCGGATCCTGCTTCTCCGGCGGGATCGGGATGGTGTCGGTGACGGTCAGCCGCACCAGCGGCGAGCCGCGGAGGCGAGCCGTCGCTGGCCCCGAGAGCACCGGGTGCACGATCGCCGCCTGGACCGAGCGCGCGCCCGCGCCGAGCAGGAAGTCGGTGGCCTCGAAGAGCGTGCCGCCGGTGGCGATCTCGTCGTCGACGATGATGCAGTCGCGCCCCGCCACGTCGCCGACCAGGTGGGCCACGCGCGCCCGCTCGTCGTCGCCGCTGCGCCGCTTGTCGACGATCGCCAGCGGCAGATCGAGCCGCTTCGCGAAGCGCCCCGCGTCCTTCGCCTCGCCCACGTCCGCCGCCACCACCACCGCCTCCCGCAGGCCGAGCGTGCGGAGGTGATTGCACAGCAGCGGAACCGCGGTCAGCTGGTCCGACGGGATGCGGAAGAAGCCCTGGATCTGCGGCGAGTGCAGGTCCATCGTCAGCACGCGATCGGCGCCCGCCGCCTCGAGGAGATCCGCCACCAGCCGGGCGGTGATCGAGATCCGCGGCTCGTCCTTCTTGTCCGAGCGCGCGTAGGGGTAGTAGGGCAGCACCGCGGTCACGCGGCGCGCCGAGGCGCTCTTCAGCGCATCCAGCATGATCAGCAGCTCGACCAGCCCCTCCGACACCGGCGGGCACGACGGCTGGACGACGAAGACGTCCTCCTCGCGGACGTTCTCCTCGATCTTGACCTTCAGGTTCTCGTTCGAGAACCGCCGCGTCGTCGAACGTCCGAGCGGGAGCCCGAGAGCATCACAGATCGCCTGCGCCAGCGCCGGGTGGGCCGAGCCGGTGAACACCTTGAGACCGGGCATGGCGAAGAAGCTACGACACGCCGCGGCTGTCAACAAGCCCGGCCCGTTGGTAGTAGATGGTAGAATCGCGCCAATGAGCGAGGTCTACGCGATGGTCCGCCAGCTTCGGGACGAGCCGCGCCGCTCCCGCAATCGCCACTTCGAGGAGCTCTCGCGCCCGGTCGTGCTGCGGGCGCGAAAACTCCTCCGCCGCCTGGAGTCCCTGGCGCGCGAGCTCAAGTCCGGCGCCGCAGTACGCGTGCGCCCGCACGACGGGGGGATCGTCGTGGTGATCGACCAACCCGCCGTGAGGGTGCGGCGCACCGCCTGGCTGACGCGCGAGGAGCACGCGCTCCTCCGCGAGGACCCCACGCTCGAGCGGCTCCTGACGCCGGGGTGACCCGCGGAGGAGCCGCCCTGCGCTGCCTACGCCTGCGCGGAGGTGGCGGCGGCGCTATCGAGATGGAAGAACAGCGTGATGGTGATGCAGTGGAACTCGCTGTCCGAGCTCTGGGTGACGATCTTGTCCGTCACCTTCGCGTCCGGGTTGGCGCGCAGCCAGCGGGTGATGTGCTCGCCCAGCTCTTCACGATCGCGCGCCTTGGTCGCCGAGAAAACCTTGACTCCGTTGAAACCCATTTCCACGCTCCTTGGTAGATCGCCCACCGAATGCTCGGGCGGTGGTTTTGCCCCCCGGGTGAGCCGCTGTGATAACACCGGCCAGGAACCGTGTCAATGAAAATTTGCACACAGGCTAGAATTATTCCGCGTACCCGCTCCAGTTTTCTCTTGACCCCCGAAGGGCGTTCGCCAAGGATCGCCTTCCCCGAATCTTGATAGGAAGGGGGTGTACAAATTTGCTGGGACGACCGTTGGAAGTTGAAGTTCGCGACAGCCTCGAGAAGGCGATGAAGATCCTCAAGCAGAAGATGTCGAAGGAGGGCATCCTGCAGGAGGTGAAGCGTCGGCGCTTCTACGAGAAGCCGAGCGTCAAGCGGAAGCGCAAGATGCGCGAGGCCCGCAAGAGGCGCCGTCGCGAGATGAAGCGCCGTGGTGGTGGCGGGACCGGAGGGCCGATGGGCGCGAAGGACGAGAAAGGCGCCAAGGAGGAGAAGGGCGGCGGGCCGGGAGGAGGAGGCGGAGGAGGAGGAGGAGGAGGCGGGGGGATGTAGCTCCGCCGGAAAGTGGAAATGCGAAGGGCCGCCTCGGCAACGGGGCGGCCCTTTTTTTCGCCGGGACGAGCCCTACCCCGCGGCGGTCTCGATGGCGCCCGCCTGGACCCTCGCCGCCGCCTGCTCGTCGAGCAGCCGCGCGAAGCTCTGCTCGCCGCGCGCCTTGACCCGCGCCAGCACCTCGTCGACCAGGTGATCGTAGTCGGCGCGCCCGCGGCCGTTCTTGCGCTCGTACTGGTAGATGGTCTGGCGGTGCGACGGGGCGGCCTTGTGGCGGGTGTTGATCCGGATCGGGTTCTCGAAGACCGCGGCGCCGAAGTTCCGTCGCAGGATCTTCTCCACCTCGACGGTGATCTTCTCGCGGCGGTCGTAGAGGGTGAGGAGGTAGCCGAGCACGTCGCACGGGGCGCCGAGGGCGCTGCCGATGCGGGCGAGGGTCTCGCCGAACAGCTTCAGGCCGAGGATCGGCAGGTACTCGCAGGAGACCGGCACCAGGATGTGATCAGCGGCCACCAGCGCGTTCATCGTCAGCAGGCCGAGGTAGGGAGCGGTGTCGATCACCACGTGATCGAAGTGCGGCAGCGACGAGGCGAGGCAGCGCTTGAGGACGTGCTCGCGCGCCATCGCCGTGGCGAGGTGGATGTCGACCAGCGCCAGGCGATCGCCTGCCGGAGCGACCTTCAGCCCGTCGGTGGAGGTGTCGCGGATCACCTCGAGCACCGGCCGCTCGGTGGTCATGCAGTCGGCCAGCGAAAGATCGCCGTGCGCGGGCGTGGCGCCGAGGGTGGCGGTGGCGGACCCCTGGATATCGAGGTCGATCAGCAGGACGCGCTGGCCCGCGCGGGCGAGGCCGGCGGCGAGGTTGACCGCGGTGGTGGTCTTGCCGACGCCGCCTTTCTGGTTGGCGATGCACAAAATCGACATGCGGAGCGCTCCGTTCCCGGGCCGTTTTCGGGGCTGTTTTTCGGGCCCGTTTCGGCTGTCGACGCTACGCGTCACGGATCGGCGTGTCAATTTTTTCGCCCGCGGGTAAGCTGGCCGCCGTGCGCTACCAACGGATCGCCGCGCTCGTCGACGCTGGAAGTGCGGAGGCCGCCTCGATTGCGCTCGCCGAGGCCGGTCTGGCGAGCGAGATCATCGACGAGACCACGCTCGACAAGCCGCCGCCCGGGATGATCGGGCTGGTGGTCTACCTCGACGAGCCGGCCCTGTCCCCCGAGCCCGGCGGCGGGGCCGAGGCGCGGCTCCGAGCGCTGTTCGCGGAGGCCGGAGTGGGCGCCGCGGTGACCGCCACCCTGTGCGACGACGAGACCTGGCGCGACAAGTGGAAGGAGTACTTCAAGCCGCGCCGGGTCGGCCGGTTCGTGATCGCCCCGAGCTGGGAGCCCTATCTGGCTCGCGCCGGCGAGACGGTGCTGGAGATGGATCCGGGGCGGGCTTTCGGCACCGGCGGGCATGCCTCGACGCGCCTCTGTCTCGAGCTGCTCGACGGTCCGCCCGCGGCGAGCTTCCTCGACGTCGGCTGCGGATCGGGGGTGCTGGCGATCGCCTGCGCGCTGCTCTGGCCGGACGCCTCGGGCAGCGCGATCGACGTCGATCCCGAGGCCGTCGAGGTGACCCGCGAGAACGCCGAGAAGAACCGGGTGCAGGAGCGGATCGCGATGTCCACCACGCCGCTGGGCGATGTGGCGGGCCGCTTCGCGCTGGTGCTCGGCAACCTCTCGGCGGAGACCCTCACCGCGCTCGCCCCGTCGCTGTGCGCGCGCGTGGCCCCGGGCGGGCGCCTCGTGGCGAGCGGGATCCTCTGCGAGCAGGCCGACGCGGTGGCAGCGGTCCTTTGCGCCCACGGGCTCACGCTTTCGGGGAGCCGGGACGAGGAGGGATGGCGGGGGCTGGTGATGGCGCGGCCTTTCTGATGGGGGCGCGGCTGCACGTCGAACCGGCGCGGATGGCGACCGATCCGGTGGTGGTCTCCGACGAGGATCACCGCTACCTGGTGCGCGTGCTCCGGCTCGGCCTCGGCGACGAGGTGACGCTCTTCGACGGACGGGGCGGCGAGGCCGACGCGGTGATCACACGGCTCGGGCCGCGCGCCGTCGAGCTGCGGGTCAGCCAGCGCCGCCAGGACGCCGCGCCCTCGGGGCCGGTGATCACGCTGATCCAGGCGCTCGCGCGCGGCGAGAAGCTCGACTTCGTCGTGCAAAAAGCGACCGAGCTCGGCGTCGGGCGGATCATCCCGGTGACCACCCTGCGCGCGGTGCCGCGTCTGGAGACGCTGCGCGCCACTTCGCGGCGGGTGCGCTGGCAGAAGATCGCCCGCGAGGCGGCGCGCCAATCGGGTCGCAGCGACGTGCCCGAGGTGGAGCCGGTGACGTCGCTGACGCTGGCGCTCGACGCCTCGCCGCGCGACGCCCTCAAGATCATCCTGTGGGAGCAGGCGCGGTCGCAGGGGCTGAAGGCGCTCCTGCCGGCCGAGGCGCCGTCGGGGATCGTGATCGCGATCGGGCCGGAGGGCGGATTCGCCCCCGAGGAGGTGGAGCACGCGCGCGCGGCCGGCTTCCTCGCGGCAGGGCTCGGGCCGCGTATCCTGCGCACCGAGACCGCATCGCTGGCGGCGCTGGCCATTCTCGGCTTCGCCCTCGGCGATCTCGGATGATCTCGCCGATTCTCACCGCGCAGATCGCGGCGCTGCTCGCCGAGCGCGACCGCGAGTTCGATCCGCCACCCTTCGATCCGGCGGTGGCGGAGGTGCTCGGCCCGTCGGGGGCGCCCCAGACGCCCCACCGGCGCCTGCTCGAGCAGGCCAACGGCGCGTGGCTCTTCGCAGGCGCGCTCCACCTCTTCGGCGCGTGCGAGGGGCCGCCCTGGCACGGCCTGCGCGCCTGGAACGCGCCGGCCACCTGGCGCGATGCCTACGCACGCCTCACCGACGGGCTGGTCTTCTTCGCGGAGGACGCTTTCGGTGACCAGTACGGCTACTCCGGCCGCGGCGGCGAGGTGGTGCGCTTCGACGCCGAGCTCGGGCGCCGCGAGCAGGTGGCGGACAGCTTCGGGCACTGGCTCGACGCCGTGCTCACCCATCCCGAGGCCATGCTGCCCCTCGACGTGGTGGCCGCGCAGGCCGCCCTCGGCAAGCGGCTCCGCCCGGGGAACCAGCTCTTCGCCTACCCGCCGCTGTTCTCGGTCGAGGCCGCAGAGGGGGTCGATCTCGGCCACGTCGACGCGATCGAGGCGATGCGCTTCCGCGGCGCGCTGGCGGTGCAGCTTCAGGGCCTCCCGCCGGGAACCCAGGTCAAGATCGATCTGGAGTAACGACCCGCTCCACAACCTGCCTCGGCTGCTGGCCTCGGGTCGCCTCGCCCCGTCGCTGGAGATCGTGAGCGACGACGCTTCGCTGTGGTCGGACTCCACGGTCGGAGTCGCCTTCTTCGGCGAGCCCGGCGCGGACGCAGCGACGGTCGGCGGCACCCTCGGGGGCGGCGCCTTCATCTCGAATCGCACCCGGTTCACCCGCCTTCCGGTCACGGCCACGGTCTACCTGCCGCTCTACACCGACAGCGATCCGATCGCCTTTCCGCTCGTCGGACTGGAGATCGAGCTGCGCCCCGACGGGGCCGGCTTCACGGGCGTGCTCCACGGCGCGATCCGCGCGGCCGACCTCGACGGGCCGCTGCTCGATGCCGCCTGGCGCGGCTTTCTCCAGATGATCGCCGCGCACCCTGACGAGCATCGCATGGCCGTGGAGGTGTATGACGTCGATCACGACGGAATGGTCAGCCTGGCGGAGTTTCGCGCCAACGCGCTCACGCGCAACGTGCTCACCCCCGATGTCCGCCTGTTCGACGATGCGGGGAGGTGGCGCTCGTCGCCGGTCTGCTGCGTGCGCGACGCACTCTCGGTCGGCTTCGGGTTCCACGCCGTCCCCGCCCCGTAGTCGCCGGGAACCCAGGTCAAGATCCGATCTGGAGTGAAGGTGGAGTGAAGGCCCCGATCGGGACACTCCCGGGATAGCGCGATAGGATGGCGCTCGATGAACCAGCCCACGCGAAGAGTCCAGCGTCTTGCCGCCGCCGCGATGCTGCTGGTCGCCGCGTGCGGTGGCGAGTCGATGCCGCCGTCGCCCGATCTCGCCATCGCGGCCGTCGACGCGTCGGTCGATCGCGCGGCGCCCGCCGATCAGGCGACCGGCGGTGATCTCGCCACGACCACCGATCAGGGGACGACGCCCGACGGGGACACCGGCGATCTCGCGATCGCGCCCGACCTCGCCGGGCCGGGCTGCGCCGACCAGCAGAAGAACGGCACCGAGAGCGACATCGACTGCGGCGGCACCTGCCCGAAGTGCAGCGACGGCAAGGCCTGCGCGCTGCCGGCCGACTGCGCGGGCGCCCTCTGCACCAACGGCAAGTGCGCCTCGCCCCCGCTCAGCTTCACCATCTCGCGCACCGTCGCCGCCGGCACCAGCCCATCGGCCACCGCGATCGCCGACCTCAACAAGGACGGCAAGCCCGACCTGATCGTCGCCAACTACTCCAGCGACAACGTCAGCGTGCTCCTCGGCAAGGGCGCCGCCACCTACGGCGCACCGGTCAACTACATCACCGCCGCAGGCCCGATCGCGGTGTCGATCGCCGACATTACCAAGGACGGCAAGCTCGATCTGGTGGTCGCCAACCAGACCGCCGCCAACCTGAGCGTCCTCCCCGGCAAGGGCGACGGGACCTTCCTTGCTGCGGTGCAATATCCGCTCGCCGCCGACCCGCTGGCGATGGTGGTGGCCGACCTCAACACCAACGGCAACCTGGACGTGGCGGTCACCGGCGGCAGCGGGACGGTGAGCGTGCTCCAGGGCGTGCTGAACGGCACCCTCCTCGCGAAGGTGGACGTCGCGATCGGCGGCGTGAAGCCGGGGGCGATCACCGCGCTCGACCTCAACAAGGACGGCAAGCTCGACCTCCTCACCGCCGGCGGGAGCAAGAGCGTCACCCTTCTCGGCAAGGGCGATGGCACCTTCCAGGCGCCGATCCTGTCGCTCGGCGTCAGCGCGGTCTCGGCGGCGTGGAGCGACTGGAACGGCGACGGCAAGCTCGACGTCGCGACCGCCAACGGCTCCTTGGTCAACGTCCAGCTGGGCGACGGGACGGGCAACTTCGGCCTGCCGGTGGGCTATGCCGGCGGCGGGCCCTACCAGCTCGTGGTGGCCGATCTGAACGGCGACAACAAGCCCGACCTCGCGGTGGCGAACTCCGGGAGCGCCTCGCTCGGCGTGCTGCTCGGCAACGGCGACGGCACCTTCCAGTCGATGGCCCACCACGGCGCCGGGAGCGGCCTCTACAACGTCGCGGTGGGCGATCTCAACGGCGATGGCAAGCCCGACCTCGTCGGGGCCAACCGGGGCGACAAGACGCTCACCGTGCTCCTCGGCAAGGGCGGCGCCGCCGCCGCGTTCGACGGGCGCCTGGTGGCGATCGCCAGCACCAGCCCGCGCACCTTCGCCGCCGCCGACTTCGACGGCGACGGGATGGCCGATCTGGCGGTCGGGCACGCCTCCGCGAAGTCGCTCAACCTGCTCGTTGCAACAGGCGGCGCGCGCTACAAGACGCCGATCAACTACGCCTCCGGCACCACCCTCGGGATGGCGCTCGCCGACCTCAACGGCGACGGGAAACCGGACATCGTCTCGTCGGACACGGCCGGCTTCGCCAACGTCTTCATCGGCCTCGGCAACGGGATGATCCAGGGCGCGGTGGCCTACAAGACCAACACCGGATCGGCCGGCCTCGCGCTCACCGACCTCAACAAGGACGGCAAGCTCGACCTGGCGATCGCCAACTCCGGGGCGGGCAACGTCAGCGTGCTCCTCGGCGTGGGCAACGGGACCCTCCAGAACGCCGTCCAGTTTCCCGCCGGGACGACCCCGATTGCCGTCGCTGCGGGCGATCTCAACGGCGATGGTGCGGTCGACCTCGCGGTGGCCAACCAGGGCGGCGGCGGGAGCGTCAGCGTGCTGCTCGGCAAGGGCGATGGCACCTTCGGCGGCGGGGCCGATCTGGTGGCGGGCGGCGTCCCCGCCGGGCTGCTGCTCCACGACCTGAACGGCGACGGCAAGCTCGACCTCGTGCTGCCACTCGGGGGCACCCTCGGCGTGCTGTTCGGCAACGGCGATGGCACCTTCCAGAAGCCGATGCTGGGGATGATCGCGATGGCGCCCGTCAACGCGCTCCGCCTCACCGACGTCACCAAGGACGGACTGCTCGATCTCCTGTTCACCGTCGGTGGCGTGAGCGGAGGGCTGTACGTGATGCGCGGCAACGGCGACGGCACCTTCCAGGCCCCGGTGAGCTTTCCTGCGGGGCCCGGACCCGAACGGCTTCCTGGTCGGCGACTGGAACGGCGACGGCAAGCTCGACGTGGCGGTCGGCAACACCGGCACCTCGTCGGTGAGCCTGCTGCTCAACACCGGCACGTGAACCGATCGTGAAAGAGCTCCTTTCCGGGGCGTGGGAGCGCCACGAGAAGTTCATCAACCCGAAGTTCGTGCAGCGCCTGCGGACGCTCGGCTACGCGCGCCTCTTTCCGACGGCGCGCGGGGTGGAGCTGGAGGATGCGGAGGGGCGGCGCTACCTCGATCTCATCGCCGGCTTCGGGTCGGTCAACCTGGGCTTCAATCATCCGGAGCTGGTGGCGGAGATCGCGCGCACCCTCGCCGCGTCGCCGCCGTCGTTCCTGCACTTCGCGCCCAACCTCGAGGCGGGGCGGCTGGCCGAGGCGCTGGCGGCGCGCCTCGGGCCATCGCTCTCGATGGCATTTTTTGCCAACAGCGGCGCCGAGGCGGTGGAGGGAGCGCTGAAGCTCGCCTTTGCGGCCACTCGTCGGGCGCGCGTGCTCTATTGTGCAGGCGGCTACCACGGCCTCACCCTCGGGGCGCTCTCGGCGATGGGGGCGGAGCGGCTGCGCGCGCCCTTCCCGTCGCTGCCGGGCTTCGAGGCGGTGGCCTTCGGCGGCGCTCCCGACCAGCGTGGGGGGATCGCCGACAAGCTGCGGACGAAGCGCTACGCGGCGTTCCTCGTCGAGCCGATCCAGATCGAGGGCGGCGTGAAGATGCCGAAGGTCGGCTGGCTTTCGGAGATCGCCGCGCTCTGCCGCGCCACCGGCACCGCGCTGATCCTCGATGAGATCCAGACCGGCATCGGCCGCACCGGCGACCTGTTCGCCTACCAGTCGATGGGCTTCGTCCCCGATATCCTGGTCTACGCCAAGGCGCTCTCCGGCGGCCTGATCCCGATCGGCGGCTACAGCACCTCGCCCGAGTGGTGGAAGCGCGCCTACCCGCGCGGCGAGGACTTCGACCTCCACAGCACCACCTTCGGCGGCAACACGCTCGCCTGCGCGGTGGCGCGCCGCACCCTCGAGCTGTGCGACGAGGCGCTGCTCGCCCGCGTCCGCACCGTCGGTGACCGCCTCGGCGAGCGGCTGCGAACGCTGGCCGCGAACAGCCCGCTGATCGCCGAGGTGCGCGGCACCGGCCTGATCTGGGGGATCGCGCTGGCGCCGCCGACCTCCGGCGCGCTCACCGCGCTCACCCTCGGCATTCCGAACGCCATCGCCGCGCGCCTGCTCGCCCACTGGGTGGCGGTGCGACTGCTCGAGCGCGGGTTCATCACCGAGACCACCACCCACGACGAGACCGTGCTGCGGGTCGAGCCGGCGCTGATCATCGAGGAGGAGCAGCTCGCCCGCTTCGTGGACGCGCTCGACGAGACGCTGCTGGAGAACGAGCGCTTCACCTCCTTCGTGGCGAGCGCGGGAGCGCGCCTGATCGGGAACGCGGCGGCGCGAGCACTCCGCACCACGCCGCCCTGACGGCCCAGGCGCGGCCAAGGCGCGGGGTGCTTGACAGCGGAGGGGGCCCTCTTGCTGGCTCTTGCTCGTCACGTAGTCGTAGTCGTAGTCGTAGTCGTCCCGTCCGCAGCGACGGCAATCGAACTTCCTCCCGCAACAAATTCCTCCTGCCAACCGACCCCCCTGGCCCCAAAGGAGGATGCCCCTGCTGGCCGACCAGAAGCTCGACGTCTATCGCCGCGCCATCGAGTTCCTCGCCCTTGCGTCGCAGATCGCGACGAGCGCCCCCAGGGGGAACTCGTTTCTCACCGAAGAGCTCAACCGTGCGGCGCTCTCCAT
>SHYY01000268.1 GCA_009692555.1 Myxococcales bacterium | reverse complement strand
GGCTTCCTGGCGCTCCGACGAGCGCTTTTCCCCCCTCCGCAAGACGCAGTGGACCCTGCCCAGGGTGAGGCGTCAGCTCCAGCAGGTGCTCCTGCGCTGGGTGGGGACGTGCCCGCTGTGTCGCCGCGTGGTGGACGCCGAAAACCTGCTGCGCGGCCCGTCAAGGATGTGATCGAGTAGTACCAGAGCGTCGACCAGTTTCCCCGGACCGAGCCCGCCGAGGCCCATTTCGCGTCCGGTGAGGCGCGAGGAGGAAGCAGGCTGGCGGCCTGTGACCGACGAGCAACGAAGCCGGGCGCGAAGTGGGACCGGCCGGCGACGGGAGCGGTAACCTGATCGATGCTCCAGGTTTGACCGGCGCGCGCGCGCGCGCGATGCTGGCGGGATGATCTCCCGCGAGCACATCGGTCGCACCTCCGCGCCGCTCACCGTCGAGGTCGAGCGCGGACACATCGGACGCTTCGCCGACGCGATCGGCGACCCGAACCCGATCTACCGCGACGAGGCCGCCGCGCGAGCCGCCGGCCATCCGCGAATCCCGGCGCCGCCCACCTTCGCCGCCGCGCTGCGCCCGAACGATCCCCGCCAGGGCCTCGCGATCGACTGGAGCAAGCTCCTCCACGGCGAGCAGGAGTTCACCCACCTTCGCCCGCTCTACGCCGGCGACACGCTGGTCCTCACCCAGACCATCGCCGACGTCTACGAGAAGACCGGCAAGGCCGGAACGATGGACTTCCTGGTTCTCGAGACCACCGCGCGCGACCCGGCCGGAGCGATCGTCTACCTCGCGCGCGGGACGATCGTGGTGAAGCGATGACGGTCGGAGATCGCCTCCCCGAATTGGTCAAGCCGCCGATCGAGCGGATCCAGCTGGTCAAGTACGCCGGCGCGTCGGGCGACTGGAACCGCATCCACGTCGAGGAGGGCTTCGCGACCGCGGCCGGCTACCCGTCGGTGTTCGCCCACGGGATGCTCTCGATGGCGTTCCTCGGGCAGCTCCTCTCGGACTGGGTGGGCGGCGCGCGGGTGCGTCGCCTTGCGGTGCGCTTCAAGGCGATCACCTGGCCCGGTGACGTTATCACCTGCCGCGGCGAGGTGACCGGTCTTGGCACGGAGGGCCCGGAGGGGGAAGCGGGCAGCGAGCGGCTGGCGGAGGTGAGGGTCTGGGCGGAGACACAGAAGGGAACGATCACCGCCGAGGGAACCGCGACGGTGGCGGTGTAGCTACCAGGAGCTACATCATGTCCTTGCGCTGCAGCGCGCGGCGCATCTTGTCGAGCGCCTGCTCCTGGAGCTGGCGGATCCGCTCGCGCGAGAGATTGTACTTCTCGCCGATCTCCTTCAGCGTGAGCTCCTTGTCGGAGTCGAGGCCGAAGCGCTGGCGCAGGATGTCCGCCTCGATCGGCTTCAGCTGCTCGAGCAGATCGCGCACCTCGCTCGACATCGCGGCGTCGATCAGGCGGTCGGTCGGCGCGGTCTCCGCGTTCGGATCGGGGATGAAGTCGATAAACTTCCGTCCGTCGTCGTCGGAGATCGGCTTGTCGAGCGAGAACGACTGATCGAGGAGGTAGGTCCTCATCTTCTCGATCTTCGCCGCGGCGATGCCGGTGGCCTCGCCCAGCTC
The DNA here is from genome assembly GCA_009692555.1 of Myxococcales bacterium. Taxonomy (GTDB): domain Bacteria; phylum Myxococcota_A; class Polyangia; order Palsa-1104; family SHYY01; genus SHYY01. The sequence continues at coordinate 4,460 of SHYY01000268.1, read as the reverse complement.
CTCGCTGGTCGGCTGGCGCCCGAGCTTGCCGGTGAGTTCGCGCTTCGAGCGCGCCACGCGGTGGTAGGCGTCGATCATGTGCACCGGCAGGCGCACCGCGCGCCCCTTGTCGGCGAGCGCGCGCGAGATCGCGTGGCGGATCCACCACGACGCGTAGGTCGAGAAGCGGTAGCCGCGACGGTAGTCGTAGCGCTCCACCGCCTTGATCAGGCCGATGTTGCCCTCCTGGATCAGATCGGCGAGCGGCATGCGGCCGTGGTTGAAGCGGCGCGCGATCGACACCACCAGACGGAGGTTGGCCTTGACGAACTCGTTCTTCGCGCGGTGGATGCGCGCGGCGAGCGTGAGCGCCTCGCGGAGGTACTCGCGGAACGACTTCAGGCGGGTCGAGAAGTCGATCCGGCTGGTGACCACGCGCCCCGCGAGCAGCCCCTTCTGGGAGTGCGCGATGTACTTGACCTCCTCGACGGCAATCTCGAGGTAGCGCTTGTCGATGTCGAGGGCGCGCAGGCGCTCGGCCGTCTTGAGCGCAGTACGCTGCACCCGCTCGTCGCCAGCGACGGTGGACTTCTTCAGCTGGTCGGCGACGGCGCGGCGGAGGAGGCGAAACTCGGGGAGCGAGTTCTCGATGGTGCGCTCGACGACCTTCAGCAGGTGATCGGTCAGCCCCGTGAAGGCCAGCAGGCGCGCCCACAGCTCGATCTCCATCTGCTCGATCTCGCGGGCCGACTCGAACTCCTGCTCCGGGCGCAGCACCGAGAGGCGCGCCATCTCGCGAAAGTAGAGCGCCAGGAAGTTCGACGGCTCATCGTCGCGGCGCGAGCGCGCCTTTTCGGGAGCCGCCTCGGGCTCGGCCTCGGCCTCGGCCTCGGCGACCTCCGCCTCGTCGCTGTCCGCGCCCACGGCCTCCAGCTCGGCGACCGAATCCATCGCCGGGTCTGCCTCGTGGCCCGCGTCGACCGCCTTGCCGACGTCGGACTCGGACGGGGCCTCCTTGTCGTCGCGGACCAGCCGCACACGGCTCTGCTGCAAAGGAGCCGGCGGCCGGGACGCGGTGCGGCCAGGAGTCGCGCGGCCCGCTGCGCGCCGGCGCGGCGGCGGAGCGGCGGCAACCTTCTTGAGCATCTTGCGCATCATGATTCTCCTGACAGTGGGCGCGGCTCCTCGGCGAAGCCGTCGCGCTCTGCGTTAGGTAGTACCGTCGGGACCGTCGGAAAATTCCTCTCTCCTCTCCTGCCGGAAGCGCGGCCAACCCGAAGATCGCAACCGCAAATCCCAGGCGACTTCGCCTCCGCAGCGTCGCGCCTCGGGAGGGGCGTCGTCTTCGTTGGATGCCTCGGGGCCCAGATTGGATGCCCGGAGGCAAAAATGGAGACGGTGCGGGCGGCGCGTTTGCCCCACAGCTCCGATCGTCGATGGGTCCGGAAAGTAACTACGAAACGGCGGAGGTCTAGGGCGAGCCGGGCTCTTTCTTCTCGGCGACGACCAGGATCTGGCGGGCCTCGGGGCCGAAGAAGCGGCCGCGCAGGGAGAGTCCGCCTGAGACCTCGATCACCCGAAAACCGGCATGGTGAAGCACCTTGCCAATTTCGTGGAGGGAGTAGGCTCGAATCGAGATGTCCTGCTCGGTCTGCCGGCCGTCCTCGAAGACGATCGAACGGTGCACCTGGAGGCGCGAGGTGAAGTAGTTGAAGTCGACCTCCTCGAGGACGACGCAGCCTTCGCCCTGCCACCACACGCGCGCCGGCAGATCGCCGATCAGGTAGTCGCGGTTGACGATGTCGAGCAGGAAGCGTCCGCCCGGCTTGAGCGCGCGGGAGACGTGGGCCGCCACCTGGCGGTTCGAGTCGTCGTCGAAGTAGCCGTAGGTGGTGAAGAAGCAGTAGGCGGCGTCGTACTCGCCGTCGAAGGCCATCTCGCGCATGTCGCCGTGCACGAAGTTGACGTTGACGCCGCCGCGGCGGGCGGCATCGGCGGCGCGGATCAGCAGTGGGAGGGAGAGATCGAGGCCGGTCACCTGGTGCCCGCGCGCGGCCAGCTCCATGGCGTGGCGTCCGTAGCCGCAGCCGATGTCGAGCAGGGTGGCGGGGGACTGGATCTTGAGGGCGTCGAGGATGAAGGCCGACTCGCGCTCGGTCTGGCGCGGGGTCATGTAGGGCAGCGTGCAGAGGTAGTCCTCGTCGAAGATCTCCTCGAACCACTGCTTCGCGCGGCGCTTGCGACGGGGCTTCTCCTCGCCGTTGCCAGGCGCGGGCGGCGGGACGGAGGGCGGCGACTGGGGGGCGCGGGCGGCGACCCCTGCGGCGGGCGCGATGACGGTGGGGACGGCCGGCACCGGCGGCGGCAGCGACGGGGCCTTCTGTCCCGGCACCGGTTCGGGCGCGGGCTTGCGCTCCTCGGCGGGCGCGGCGAGCAGCGGCATCGGCTGGGTGGCGCGCTGGGGAGGCTGCGGGGACGGCCCCGAGACCTCCTCCAGGTCCTCTTCGGCGAACTCCTCGTCGGCCTCGATCTCCGGCTCGCGAAACGGTGCGGGCTGGCCGCTGGCGGCCTTGCTGACATTCACCGATGCGCGGCCCCGGGAGACCTGGCCGGAGACGCGCTCGGCGACCGCCACCCGCGGCCCGGCGAGGTCGGGTGCGGGCGAGGAGCTGACCACCGGCGCCTCGTCCTCGGGCAGTGGCGGCGGCAGCGCGGCCTGGGCGGGCGCGGGGGCGGCGGGCGACATGGTCACCACCGTCTGGCTGCCGGGGAGATCGTCGTCGAAGCCCAGCTCGTCGCCGCCCGGGGCCGGCAGAGGGTCGTCGGGATCGTGGCGCTCCACGCCCTCGGAGTCGTCGTCCCATGGCGAGTCGCCGATGGTCTTTTGCGCCAGCTTGGCGCCGTTGACCTTCTCGAACGCCGCCTCGACGATCAGGTCGGTGGTACTGAAGGGCGCCTGGCGCACCGTCATCGCCAGCGCACGGGTGCTGATCCCGGAGGTGTTGCCGGCGCGCGGGACCTCGTCGAGCGGAACGCGCACCAGCGAGCGCTTCTTCCTGCGCCCGTCGGACGTGGCAAGTTCGATCCCCTGCTCGCCCAGCTCCTCGTCGGAGAAATCGATCTCGCCGCGCTCGGACATCGGTTCTACGCGGCCACTTCGCCGGAGCGACCGGCGGCGCGGCGACCGAGCGCCTCGCCGACCCGCACCGGGCGGCCGCGCTCGAGGCCGGCCAGGGTCACCCGACCGGGCTGGAAGAGCAGGATCACCGTCGAGCCGAGGTGGAACGTCCCGAGCTCGCCTCCCTTCGCGAGCGGGCGGGGCGTGGCGTAGCGCTGGGCCCATCCGTGCGTGGCCGTGCCGCGGCGGTGGGTCTCGACGGCGTCGTAGCTGACCGTGATATGGCCGACGCCGGTGGCCGCCACCATCACCACCGCGACCCGGCCGAGCGGGCCGCTCATGTAGGTGACCAGCCGTTCGTTGATCGAGAAGAGGCCAGCGACGTGGCGGACCGAGATCGGGTTGACCGGGAAGAACGCGCCCGGGATGTGGCGGTAGCCGGTGACCACGTCGCCCGTCGGTGCGTGGACCCGGTGGTAGTTGCGCGGCGCGAGGTAGAGCGTGGCATAGGCGCCCCCCTCGAAGGCGCGCGCCTCGGCCTCGTCGGCGAGCAGGCCGCGCAGCGTGTAGTCGCGCCCCTTGCACTGAAGGATCCGTCCGCCTTCGGTGATGCCGGCCTCGGAGAGCACGCCGTCGCAGGGGGAGACGGCGACGTCGTCACCGGAGGCGATCGGTCGGCTGCCCTGGGGGAGGGTGCGGGTGAAGAAGTCGTCGAAGCGCGGGAAAGCGGCGAGCGGCTGGTCGAGGGCCGCGGGGGAGAGGTCGGCACCGGTGCGGCGCGCAAAGCGGGTGTAGAGCGGGACGCGCAGCGAGCGCGGGACCTGGCGCCGGGCCAGCCAGCCGATCCCGTGGGTGAGGGCACCCTTCGGAGTCCAGCGGAGCACGTCGATGGCGACGCGGTCGCGGAGTCGCTGCCATTCGAACATCGGGCCATTATAGTGACCTCGTCCAAGTCCGTCAAAGCTTCCGCGGGGGTGCACCCGTGTCGTGCGTGAGTCGTGCGTGCGGGGTGCTTAACAGCGGAGGGGGCCCTCTTGCTGGCTCTTGCTCGTCACGTAGTCGTAGTCGTAGTCGTAGTCGTCCCGTCCGCAGCGACGGCAATCGAACTTCCTCCCGCAACAAATTCCTCCTGCCGACCGACCCCCCTGGCCTCAAAGGAGGATGCCCCTGCTGGCCGACCAGAAGCTCGACGTCTATCGCCGCGCCATCGAGTTCCTCGCCCTGGCGTCGCAGATCGCGACGAGCGCCCCCAGGGGGAACTGGTTTCTCACCGATCAGCTCAAAACGTGCGGCGCTCTCCATCCCCTGGAACATCGCCGAGGGAGCGGGCCGGTTCGGAGCGCCGGATGGCGCCCGCTTCTAC
>SHYY01000058.1 GCA_009692555.1 Myxococcales bacterium | reverse complement strand
CGACACCAGCTCCGTCGACAAGATCGATCAGGCGCTGAAGATCGAGCCGAAGCTGCGCTTCATGAACCGCCCGGCCTCGATCGCCGAGATCACCGCGCAGTTCGATCACTGGAAGCCGCGCGTGCCGGTGATCGTCGAGCTGCACACCGACGAGCGCGTGGTCGGGTCCGCGATCGTCCACCAGCGCGGCTCGCGGGTGCTCTCCGACGTGTTCCTCGAGGACGCCGCGGCGCGCCTCCAGGGCAACCTCACCGGCTACGGCAAGGCGCTCGACGACGGGGTGGACATCCTCCAGACGGACGCGCCCGAGCTGGTGCAAAACGCGCTGGTCCAGCGCCGCGCGCGCTGAGCCTACGCGCCGATGGCGGAGGGGCCGCTCGTCCGCTTCAGGTGCACTGCCCCGGTTCGTCGGGGGACGGGCGCACGCACCTCGGCTTCGTCGACGGGCAATGCGCGTTCTTCTTGCAGGGGTAGAACGGCAGGTAGCAGACCGTGCGCACCGGTCCCACCACCCACAGCGTATCAGTCGGCATGCAGCTGTAGCCCGGGCGGCAATCGTCATCGGCGGCGCAGGCCCGGTAGCAGGTCGGGGGCAGCTCGCCGAGGGTCGCGCAGGTGCTGTCAATGGGGCAGGGCCGCTTCTGGCTGCACGGCACGTAGGAGCAGTAGCCGCCGGGGAAGCCGAAGTTCGCCTCCTCGTGGCAATAGGCGCCGAACGCGCGGCCGCACGAGGGCTCGAGTGCGATCGAGCAGCCGGCGCCGACGCCGGTCGTGGTGCCGTCGAGCTTGCACGCGCCGTCGCGGACATCGCACACCCAGGCCTTCCCCTTCGTGGAGCAATCGACGGAGCAGGCGGAGCGGTTGGGCCTGGCGCCGAGATCCTTCGCGTCGGCGCTGCTGGCCGGGCAGCCGGCGGCGACGACCCATAGGGCGCACAGCCTCATCGCGTTGAGAGGACCCCCGCGAACCTGCCGGCGACGCGATCCGCCGGCCGTCCCCGACCACGCCGTGTAGCCGCCGCGCGCGCGAAGGGTCGAACCAGGTCGACGTGCGGTTCTGCCGGCGCGTCATCCGTGGTCATGGCAGACACCGCTGATTCACCCTCGGACGATAGCACGCGAGGCGGTGCTCTCGCGAAGGGAGTCGCGAGCCAGGTCGCGGCTCCTCAAGGCAAGACCTGGGGCAGGCGCATCGCGAAGGTCGTCGTGCCCCCCGCGCACGGTGCCGCGAAGGTGCCGCCGTGCTACGTCGAACGCGACATGGTCTCCCTCCACGCCCTCCGGGGAGCACAGCCGCCGACGGCCCACACTGCAAGAGACGGTGCCGGGCCCGGCCATCGACTGCGTGGCGTTGATGACCAGGTTGGTGAGGATCTGCAAGTGCCTCGGTCCCCTTCGAGCCGACGCGCTAGGAGCACCCATCCGTGGGCGACGGCGCATGCCCCCAATGCGAGGGATTGACTTGCGGGGATCGCCGTGACGATGGGACGCGGCTCTGCGAGTGAGCAATCAGGCGGTGCGAGCTCACCACCCCGCGTGATCAGCATTCCGCGCGTGGTGCACCGTGACGAGGACGAACGACGGCGCCCGACGAGAGCAGGAGAGGCCATGCTTCGCTTCGGACAGCTTCGCCGTCTTCAACTGGCCAGATTGGCCTGATCGGCAGCGCTACGCTGGTCGTCAGGGCTTCGGGTGGGCGGCGAAGAAGTCCCAGATGGCGGGGGCGAAGGTCGACTTCAGCGTCGGGATGTGGCTGCCGCCGTGCATCGTCCAGAGCTCCGAGGCGCCGCCGGGGGCGCAGCCGGTGAAGCGCTCGCGCGCGGTCTCCTCGGCGGGGAGGACGCCCTCGAGGTCGAGCGGCGGCAGCGTGCCTTCGGGGGTGGGGCCGCAGCCGGAGCGCTTGGCCCAGCCGGCAGCGCTGCCCGGCGCCGAGGCGTACTTCCGCCCCAGGATCTCGCCGCCGCCGTAGGGGATCTGCTCGTCGGCGTCGCCGTGGATCTGGAGGACGGCGATCGGACCGGGTGGCGCGCACAAAACAGGGTCGGCCCACATGCTCCCCGCGAGGCTGGCGATCGCCGCGATCCGGCCCTGGCGGTCGCACGCCATCCGGTGCGCCATGAAGCCGCCGTTGGAGTGGCCGGCGACGAAGATCCGTTTCGGATCGACGCTGAAGTGGGCGCTCATGTCATCGATCACCGCGTGGACGTAGGCCACGTCGTCGACCAGGCCACCGTCGGTGACGAGGTCGTCGCCGGCGTTCCAGAACGGGTTGTGCTTGGCGTCGCCGGAGCCGTCCGGCCAGGCGTAGAGGAAGCCGCGATCATCGACGATTCGGTTCAGGCCGAAGTAGAGATCCTCGAGCTCGGCGGTGACTCCGTAGCCGTGGAGGAGGACCACCAGCGGCGCGGGGCGCGACGGATCGAAGCGCGCCGGTACCTTGAACTTGTAGGGGCGCAAAGCGACCAGCGGGTTGGTGGGTGCGAGGTCGGCGAGCGAGAGATCGACCCCCGCGTCGACGGGCGCGTCCTTGGCCGCGCAGCCGCCTTGGAGGGCGAGGAGGATCAGGAGCGAGGAGGAGGGGGGCGCGCGCATTCGTGTGCCTACTGGGAGGTGTTGAGGAGCACCGTCAGGCTGGCGCCGCGGTAGTTCGCGCTGGCGAGATCGATCCGGCCGTCGCCGTTCCAGTCGCCGGCGGCGATGCCGTAGGGATCCACGCCGTTCATGCCGGTGGGGACGGTCAGCGTCGACGGGAACTGACCCGCGCCGCTGTTCAGGAAGACGGTCAGCGTGTTGATCATGCCCTCGCCGTTGCTGGCGACGAGGTCCATCTTGCCGTCGCCGTTGATGTCCGCCGAGACCACGCCGACCGAGCCGCTCAGGCCCCCGTAGTTCACCGCCGGCTGATAGGTCCCGTCGCCCTTGCCGAGGAGGACGGAGAGGAAGCTCGGCTGCTTCACGTTGACCGCGGCGAGGTCGGCCCGGCCGTCGCTGTTGTAGTCGCCGGTGGTGATCAGCGTCGCGCCGACGTTGGTCTTGTTCCCCGAGGCGACCAGGAACGTGCCATCGCCCCGGCCGAGCAGCGCGTAGACCGAGCCGTCGGTGTAGCTGGTCAGGGCCACGTCGAGCGTGCCGTCGCCGTTCCAGTCGCCGGCGACGAGGCCGTAGTCCTGGGTGCCGACGTTGGTGCGGATCGCTGTGGTGAAGGTGCCGCCGCCCTTGCCGGGGAGCACGCTCACGCCCGCGCCGGCGCCGCCGCCCGCCACGTTGGCCGTCGCGAGATCGGGGATCTTGTCGCCGGTGAAGTCGCCGACGACGATGCCCGACGGGTTCGCCATCGTCCCGGCGGAGTAGGTGGCGGTGGGCGCGAAGGTGCCATCGCCCTTGCCGAGCAGCACCGAGACGTTGCTGGCGTCGGGGCCGAAGAAGGAGGTGACCGCCACGTCGAGCTTGCCGTCGCCGTTGAGGTCGGCGGTCGCGGTCTGGGCGGCGCTTTGCACCGTGATCGGGGCGAGCGGAGTGAACTGGCCGTTGCCCTGGCCGAGGTAGACGGCGACGCCGCTGCCATCGCTGGCCGCCAGCACGAGGTCGGGTTTCTTATCGCCGTTCAGGTCGGCGGTCTCGAGGCCGAACGGGCTCATCGGCGCCTTGTAGTCGAGCGGCGCGCCGAAGCTGAGCTTGGTGAGGAAGTAGGAGAAGAGGTTGCCCGCCAGGGCGGTCTGCCCGTCGGGGTTGGTGAAAAGGACGTTGGTCTGGCCGCTGAACGTCGGGACCGCTGGCAGCGTGCAGGTGAGCTGGATCGGCGAGACCATCTTGAGGTTTTGCGCCGGCACGTTCTGGAAGGTCAGCTGGAGGCCCATCCCCAAGGCGAAGTTCTGGCCGGCGATGACCAGCGCGATCCCGCCCAGCGACGGTCCGGAGGAGGGCGCGATCACGGTGAGGACCGGGGGGAGCGCGCACCTGTTCTTGAAACAGGCGTTATTGACGCAATCCACGGCTACACCACAGCTCTTGCCTTCCCCGCACTTCGCGCATTTCGGCCCGCCGCAGTCGATGTCGGTCTCGCTGCCGTTCTTCATCTGGTCGTTGCAGCTGGCGGTGACGCACGTCTTGGCGCTGCAGACGCCGCTCTTGCAGTCGCTGTTGAGGAGGCCGGCGCTCAGGTCGGCGCAGCGCGATGCGCACATCGCGCCTCCGCAGTCGACGTCGGTCTCGACGCCGTTCGCGACCAGGTCCATGCAGGTGGGCGCGAGGCACTTGCCGCCGCCGCAGACGCTGCTGGCACAGTCGTCCGCCTTGCCGCACTTCTTGCCGTTGTCGCAGTTCTTCGGGCAGGCGCCGCCGCAGTCGGTGTCGCTCTCGTCGCCGTTCTTGACCGTGTCCATGCACGACGGGGCGGCGCACTGGAACATCAGGCACACGCCGCTCGCGCAGTCGAGGCTCTTCGCGCAGCCCTTGCCGTCGCTGCACGGGGCGCAGGTGCCGCCGCAGTCGATGTCGGTCTCGCTGGCGTCCTTCAGGTTGTTGCTGCAGCCGGGGGTGACGCACTTTCCGCCGACGCACGAGCCGCCGGCGCAGTCGCCCGAGGCGAGGCAGGTCTGCCCCTCGCCGCAGCGGGTCATGCAGGAGCCGCCGCAGTCGACGTCGCTCTCGTCGCCGTTCTTGATCTGGTCCATGCAGTTCGGCTTCACCAGGGTCGCGCACAGGCCGAGCGTGCACAGCCCGCCCATGCAGTCGGTGGGGGCCGCGCAGGTCTTTCCGTCGGCGCACTTCGTGATACAGGAGCCGCCGCAGTCGACGTCGCTCTCGTCGCCGTTCTTGATCGCGTCCATGCAGTTCGGCTTGGTCGGGGTGGCGCAGAGACCCATCGCGCAGAGGCCGCCCGCGCAGTCTCCGGCGACCTTGCACGCCTTGCCGTCGCCGCATTTCGTCATGCAGGAGCCGCCGCAGTCGCGGTCGCTCTCGTCGCCGTTCTTCACGCCGTCGGCGCAGCCCACCCTGGGGGCGCCCGCGGCGAGGCGGAGGACCGCAGTGGCGTGGCCTCCCGCGGTGAGGGTCGCCGTGGTGGTGCCGAGGGCGATGGTCTGGCCGCTCGGACCGCCCTGAAGGCCGCTGCCGCTGATCGTCAGCGCGCCCGCCGCACCGTCGGGGAGCAGGATCGCCACCGCGATCGGGAAGGACTTGCCGGCGAGCGAGAGGGTGTTGGTGTAGGTGAGCGCGCCGGCGAGATCGATCTTCACCGCGTCGATGGCGGCGACCTCGCTCTGCACGTCGATCGCCAGGCAGGAGCCGGATTTCCCCGCGCAGGGATCGACCGCGCCGCAGCCGATCGCGAGGGCGCCAGCGACGAGAAGAGCCGTTCGCAGGCGGCTCACCTGGCGCTCCATTCGAAGGTCGGCACCGAGGACCGCGCGCCGAAGATCACGCCGACCACCACCGCCGCGACCACCAGCACGCCCGCCCCCACGCCCACCCCGACAAACAGGGGCCAGCGACGGGGAGCGGCTGCCTTCGCGACGGAGTTCTCGGGCGCCACAATCGCCTCGGGAGGGGGCGCCTGCAAGGCCGGGGTGGCCGCCTGCGGCTGCTCGGGCGGCGGTGGCGCCTTCGCCGGCTCTTTCGGTGCCGTCTTCGGGGGTGGCACCGGTCTCGCGCGCGCGACCGGATCGGCGGGCGGCGGCTTGACGGCGAGCGGCCGTTTTTCGGCGGGTGCCGCCATCACCCCCGTCGGTGCGGCGGAGCGCTCGAGGGAGGCGACGTAGTCCTCGACCTCGCGCCGATTGGGCGCCTCGGGGGATTTGTCGAGGTACTTCTTGTAGAACTGGATCGCCTGCTCGGTGCGGTGGGCGAGGCGATGCGCCTGGGCGATGTTGTAGAGGAAGACCGGATCGGGCGCCTCGGCGTAGCCGGCCTCGAACTCGCCGATCGACTGATCGTACTTCTCGAGGGTGTAGAGGGCGCTCCCCTTGCGGTAGTGCTCGCGCGCCTTGTCCTTGTCGGCGGAGGCGGCCGGGCCAGGCACCCCCAGCGCCGCAAACGCCGCGAACGCCACGAGCGCCACCCGCGCGCCCCGAAGCTTGCGGGTCATGCTGCCATTGCGGCGCAGATCGTCGGCGAGGTCAAGGATTTGGCTTCAAGCACCGCCCCCCGGGTGCTCAGGTCAAGGATTTCGACCGCGGGGCGCAGAGAGCGCGAGCAGCACCACCGCTGCGGCAGCGCAGGCGGCACCGACGGAGAATGCCGCCGGCGCGCCGTGCTCCTTGTAGATCCAGCCGAAGCCGATCGAGGCCGGAAGCGCGAGCAGCCCGGTGAGGGCGTGGAACCAGCCGAAGGCGCGGCCGCGGCGGCCGGGACCCGCGAGATCGGCGACCAGCGCGCGCTCGCTCCCCTCGGAGAGCGCGTAGTAGAGGCCGTAGACGGCGAACAGCGCCCAGATCTGCCACTCCGCGCGGGCGAGGCCGAAGCCGAGGTAGGTGAGGGCGTAGACGATCCAGCCCGCGCCGATCAGACGGCGACGGCCGATGCGGTCGGAGAGCCCGCCGAAGTAGCGGGAGAGGAGCGCCTTGACCCCGTTGTGGAGGGTCCAGACGAGGAGGATGCTGGACTGGGGGATCCCGGCGTCGGCGGCGCGCACCAGGAGGAAGGCGTCGGAGGAGTTGCCGAGGGTGAAGAGGCCGACCGCGACGAGGTAGCGGATGAGCGAGCGGTGCTGCGTTGCAGCAACCGGGGTGTCGGCCGGGGGCGGGCCGGTGCGGGCCGGGCGCGGGGCGGGCGGCGACTCCTTGACCCCGAAGATCAGCGCGGCCATCGCCAGACCGGCGGGCAGCGCGGCGCATGCGAAGAGGGTACGGAGATCGAGGTGCAGCCCGGTGAGGAGGGCGAAGCCGGTGAGCGGGCCGACCACCGCGCCGACGTTGTCCATCCCGCGGTGGTAGCCGTAGGCGGCGCCGCGCTGATTGGCCGGGGTGACGTCGGCGACCAGGGCATCGCGCGGGCTCGATCGGATGCCCTTGCCGAGGCGGTCGGTGAAGCGGATCGCGAGCACCATCCAGGGGGCGGTGGCGAGCGCCACCAGCGGCCGCACCAGCGACGAGATGGCGTAGCCGGCGACGGTGAGCGGCTTCTTTCGCGGGAGGGCGTCGGCGAGCCGGCCGGAGACGAGCTTGAAGAGGCTGGCGGTGGCCTCGGCGATCCCTTCGACCACGCCGATGAAGCGCGTCGATGCCCCGAGGGTGCCCTTCAGGAAGAGGGGGAGGAGGGGGTAGATGAGCTCGCCCGACGCGTCGGTCAGGAGCGAGACGACGCCGAGCCAGAGCACCGTGCGCGGGAGGCGCGGGGGCGCGGGCGGGGATCCCTTCGAGGTGGCCGTTTCCGTTTCCGTTTCCGTTTCCGTTTCCGTTTCCGTTTTCGTTTTCGTTTCCGTTTCCGTTTTCGTTTCCGTTTTCGTTTTCGTTTTCGTTTTCGTTACGCGCCGTCGGTTGTTTCGTTCTCGCCCCCGTCGAGATCACCGGGCCCGGCGAGGTCGGCCAGCTCCTGCGCCGCCGCGTCCTCCGCCACCTCCTCACCCTCCGGCGTCGGTGGGGAGTCCACAACCACGGAGGCCGGCGCCGAGCGCTCGTCGAGGAAGCGATGGACCGCCTCGGCCGCAACGCGGCTCATCCCCGGCGCCGCGGCCAGCTCGTCGACGGTGGCTTCGCGGACCTTCTTCAGGCTGCCGAAGCGCCGGAGCAGCTCGCGCTGGCGCTTGGGCCCGACGCCGGGCACATCCTCGAGGGCGGAGCGGAGGGTGCGGCGACGGCGGAGCGACTTGTGGAAGGTGACGGCAAAGCGATGCGCCTCGTCGCGGATCCGCGCCAGCACGAACAGCTCGGCGGTGTGGGCGCGCAGACGGATCGGATCCTTCACCCGCGGCAGGAAGACGCGATCGGGCTCGGTCGCGCCGCTCTGGTCCTCGCGCTCCTTGGCCAGTCCGACGACATCGATCCCGTCGGTGCCGGTGTCGATCCCGACATCGCCGAGGGCGGCCAGCGCGGTGGCGAGCTGCCCCTTCCCGCCGTCGATCACGAGGAGGTCGGGGAGCGGCCAGCGCGCGCCCTCCTCCTTTTGCGAGCGACGAAAGCGCCGCGAGAGCACCTCGTACATCGAGGCGAAGTCATCGTTGGTGGCGCTCTTCACCTTGAAATGACGGTACTCCGACTTTGCCGGCTCACCATCGAGGAACACGACCATCGAGGCCACGGTGCTCGATCCCTGGATGTGCGAGATATCGAAGCACTCGATCCGCTTCGGGTCGCGCTTCAGGCCGAGGCGCGCCCTGAGCTTGCCGAGCCCCTCCGCGACGTCGCGGGTGCGATCGCGCCGCGAGACGTAGGAGGACTCGGCGTTGCGCGTGGCCAGCGTCACCAGCTGCGCCCGCGGCCCGCGCTTCGGCACCAGCACCTCCACCTTCGATTGCGACCCGCCCCGTCCTGTGGCGGGGGCCTGACCGCGCCGCTCCCGGAGCCACTCCTCCTTCACCGCGCGATCCTCGATCTCCAGCGGCAGGAGCACCTCGTCGGGCACGAAGCTGCCGAGGTCGTAGTAGAGCGAGACGAACGACGAGAGGATCTCCTCGTCGGGGAACTCCTGCCCGGAAAAGGAGAAGGTGCGCCGGCCGAGCAGCTTGCCGCCGCGGATGTGGAGCACCGCGATCTCGACGGCGGTCCCATCGCGGTGGTAGCCGATCACATCCTGATCGCGCTGGTCCTCCGACACCACGCGCTGCTCCTCGAGGGTCCGTTCGAGCGAGCGGAGCTGATCGCGCACCGACGCCGCGGCCTCGAACTCCAGCCTGCCGGCGGCCTCCTTCATCCGCTCGCGCAGGCGCAAGGTGAGCTCCTGATCCTTGCCCTCAAGGAACAGCGCGACGTCGCGCACCTGCTCGGCGTAGGCCGCCGGCTCGACGGGGAAGACGCAGGGCGCGTCGCAGCGCTTGATCTGGTACTGCAGGCAGGGGCGCTTGCGGTTGGCGAGCACCTGGTCGGTGCAGGTGCGCAGCTTGAAGTGGCGGTTCACCACCTGCAGCGTCTGGCGGCAGGAGGTCGCCGAGTGGTAGGGCCCGAAGTAGCGCGCGCCGTCGCTGCCGATGCGCCGCACGACCTCGAGGCGCGGGTAGCGCGCAGCGGGATTTCTGCCTTCCATCACGCGCGCAGCGCGAGGCGCGCCGTGGGAAACGGCGAGGCGCAGGACGAGGTAGTTCTTGTCGTCGCGCAGGTTGACGTTGAAGCGCGGCTGGTGCTGCTTGATCAGGTTGTTCTCGAGGAGCAGCGCCTCCTTTTCGTTGTTGGTGACGACGGTCTCGATGTCGCCGAGGAGCCGTCCGAGGAGCGCGACGAAGGCCCGCGTGTCGCCCGAGCGCGTGAAGTAGCTCCGCACCCGGTTCTTCAGCGACTGCGCCTTGCCGATGTAGATGATCCTCCCCTTCCTGTCCTTCATCAGGTAGACGCCCGGCCCCTGCGGGATCCGATCGAGGATCTCGCGCAGGGCAGGATCAAGCGCGTCGAGAGCGTCAGACGACATCGCGCCGGGAGGTCTAGCCTGGGCCGCCATCGCCGGGATTTCCCGCGCCACCGTCGCCCGTGCCGCCATCGCCCACGCCACCGTCCCGCGCTTCCACCGAAGGTGGGCAGTAGCGCTGGTCGCCGGTCGGGGTCGAGCAGGTGGGCATCCCGCCGTCAGGGCCACCAGGGCACTGGCGACCGCGACACTCGACCGCGCTGCCGCAGCGCCATCCGTCGGCGCGGGGAGGCTGGCACTCGCCCCACAGGCCGGGCCTCCACGGGTCGGGGAGGTCGCACCACTCGTCGAAGCGGCAGTCATGGAGGTGGGAGCAGGCCAGGTCATCGGCGGTGCGACGACCGTCGGGTGGGAGCGCCTCGCAGTCGCCGCGCAGGGAGCCGTTGCTGCGCAGCGTCAGGCGGCAGCGGTTCTTCGGGCCGCAGGAGAGGCGCGAGAGGAGGAGCTGGCGCAGCGTCGGATCGGTCGGGGTGCAGTCGGCCCCCACCTCGCCGGTGCCATCGAAGGCGGTGACGAATCCGATCAGGCCGGAGCTCTCGGCGCCGTCGGCGCCATCGGACGCGGTCGAGCAGCGATCGCGGGCGGCGCGGAGGCCGGCCACCCACTCGCCGGCGCGCGCGGCGCTGTAGCCGGTCCGTGGGTCCGCCACGATCGGCAAGAGCTCGGCGGCGCAGCGCGCCTTGTGGACCTCGATACACCCCTTGGTATCGCCGCTGACGGTGCGCGAGCAACAGCTTCGACCGGCCTCGCAGATCGCCCCGCTCCACTCCTTGCAAAGGTCGGCCGCAGCGACGGGCGGACCCTTGGGCGGATCGGAGCAGCCGAGGGCGGCGACGCTCACGGCGAGAGCGATCGCTCCGACAACCCACGTCTTCATCGACCTCTTCCGCGATGGAACAGCACCACCAGAAGCAGCGCCCCGAAAAGGAGCGCGAAGCCACCCGGGCCACCCTCCTGCCGGACCGGGCCGGCGCTGCACCCGCCGAGCAGCCACATCTCCGGTGCCATGCCTCGCCCACGCCCCGCGATGCGGATGGTGGCGAAGCGCTCGACGCGATCCCAGCCCGCCGCGTCGCTCCACGCTGGGCCGAGCACCAGCAACGCCAGCGGCACGCCGTCCCAGGTGTAGCAGCGCAGCCCATCGCCGGCGCGGACGCACAGATCGTCGCGTCGATCGCCGTCGATGTCGGCCATCCGCAGGGTGCGATAGCGAGCCGGCGCGTTCCATCCCTGCGCGTCGGTCAGCGACGGTCCGAGCCACTGCTCCGCGAAGCCGCGTGGGCCGCCCGAGCGGGTGCAGGAGACGCCCGCCTCGCCGCGCGTGCATAGATCGGAGCGCCCGTCGCCGTCGAGATCGCCGAGGCGCAGGGAAGCGTACGACGAGGGCTCGTTCCACGACGGCTCCGCCAGCGCCGGGCCCGCCACCTTCGCGCCGAAGCCATCGCCGGTCGAGAGGTGACACGCGAAGCCCTCGGGCGTCCGGCCGCACAGATCGGCGCGTCCGTCGCCGTCGACGTCGGCCAGCCGGAGCGTGGCCTGCATCGGCAGCGGGGCGAAGCCGGCGGCGTCGCTCCACTCCGGGCCGCGCACCTGGCGCGAGAAGGCCCGCCCGTCGGAGAGCCAGCACCGGACGCCGTCCGCGGCGCGCGCGCAGACGTCGGCCCGCCCGTCGCCGTCGAGATCGCCCATCCGGAGGGTGGCGAGGTTGGCGGTGCGTCCGAAGCCGGCGGCGTCCGAGAGATCCGCCAGCACCACCGCCTCGTCGAAGCCGGGGCCGCCCTCCTCCCTCCGCGGGCGCAGCGACGAGCGATGGCAGGCGAGCCCGGCCGCCCCGCGCAGGCAGAGATCGGCGCGGCCATCGCCGTCGACATCCATCAGGCGGAGCGTACCGACCAATCCGATCTCGCCCGCGGCGCCGGCAGCGGGCACCGGCGGCCCTTCGATCCGCGCACCGAAGGCGCGCCCGTCTTGCGAGCGGTAGCAGCCGAGCCCGTCGCCGTCGAGCACGCAGAGATCGGCGCGCCCGTCCCCGTCGAGATCCCCGAGGGCGATCGCCGGCAGCGCTCCCGGGCGCGGCGCAAAGGGCGGTCCGAGCACCACGTCACGGAACCCGCCACGGCGCGCGAGGTGGCACTCCACGCCCGAGGCGCCCACCGCGCAGGCGTCGGCGCGCCCGTCGCCGTCGACATCGGTGCTCCCACCCGGATCGAGCGCGCCCGCCTGGAGCACCAGCTCGTCGCGCTCGCAAACCTCCGCCTCATCGGTGGCGCCGTTGCAGTCGTTGTCGCGCCGGTCGCAGATCTCGGGCACGGCGCGGACCCCGCTGCACTCGCTCCAGCGCGCCTGGATGCACTCCTCGGTCCCGGTGGTGCATTCGCCCACGTCGGTGCCGCAGCCGCGCACCAGGTCCTCGTCGGTCTTGCCGTTGCAGTCGTTGTCCTTGCCGTCGCACTCCTCGGCGCGAGCCGGCTTGCCGGTGCAGCCCTGCCACTGGCCGCCGTTGCAGTGCTCGGTGCCGCGGGAGCACTCGCCCACGTCGCTGCCGCAGCCGCGTTGCAGGTCCTCGTCCACCTTGCCGTCGCAGTCGTCGTCGCGCCCGTTGCAGACCTCGGCGGAGGGCTGGCACTCGCAGCTGTCGGAGACCGCCTGGCGATAGCCGTTCTGCTGCATCCACGAGCCGGGGGAGCCGGTGCAGGGGCCCCGGTAGGCGTCGGTGGTGACGCCGCCGCGGATCCATCCGAGATGGAGGTGCGGTCCGGTGGAGCTGCCGGAGCTGGCCGAGCGGCCGATCGGCTGGCCGCATCCGACGTGATCGCCGACACCGACGCGCAGCGAGCCGAGCAGCATGTGGCAGTAGAGGGTGACGGTGCCGTCGTCGTGCGCGATCCGCACGTAGTTGCCGCAGCGGCCTCCGCAGGTATTCCCGAAATACCCGTAGTTGGCGCATCCATCGTTCACCTGGGTCACCTTGCCCTCGGCGGCGGCGAGGACGTCGGTGCCGAGGCCGAGCGGAAAGTCGGAGCCGGTGTGGCCGTCGTAGCAGTCGCCGCCGCAGTTGTAGTCGCTGCAGCCGGCGTTGCCGTGGTTGTTGTCGTAGCCGTAGCGCACTGCGAGCGCGGGGGCGAAGGGGCGGCGGAGACGCACCGCCTGGGCTGCGCGCGCGGCGATCAGGAGGTCGCCGAGCACCAGCAGCGCCAGGGCCGAGGCGGGTGGGCGCCGCCTCATCGCACGGGCTCGCCAGCCGCGGCGGCCTGTTCGAGCGCCCGGACGTCGAGCACCCGCAGGGCGCCGCCATCCCGCGCGGCGTGGACCAGCAGCGCCGCCTGGCCGGGGAGCGCCACCGGGAGGAAAGCGGACACCGGAGCGCCGAGTGATCGGCCGTCGTCGTCGACGATGTGGAGGCCGGCCTCGTTCTCGAAAAGGACGCTACGCAAGGCCCGCAACGGCGCAGTGGGACCGTCGGCGAACGGCCCCCCCGAAGGCGCGGCCACGAGGGGCGTTGCGAGCAGCGCGCCGACGCTTCCGGCAGGTCCCGTGCGATGCCAGGCGGGCTTGCCTCCCCGAACGCCTGCGCGACCTGCGACAAATCGCAGGCTGCCATCGTCGTCGACCAGCACGCCCCAGCAGGGCGCCAGCGCAGGATCGAGCGTCTCGATCGAGCGGGTCGATCGGGCCAGCGCGAGTCGGGCCGGCGCGAGATCCGGCATCGCACCGCGGAGGAGCGCCGCGAAATGCCCGCCAGGCGCGATCGAGAGCGGCCCGTGGGCGTCGCGCGCCAGCACCTCGGGCGCTCCCTTCGCGTCGTCGAGGAGGAGCAGTCGGTGATCGACGGTGATCGCCAGCAGCGCGGACGTGCCCGGCAGGTAGCGCGCATCCTCGAGGAGGCCGGCGTCCGCGAGGGCCTTTGGTGCGCCACGACCCCCGACAGCGCGCACGCGCAGGCGACGGCCACCATCCGAGTCCGGCGGCGCGGGATCGACCTCGGCGAGGAGGAGCGCACCATCGGCGCGGAGATCGAGGACGAACTCGCCGGGACGCCGCAGGCGATCGATCCCGGGGACCAGCGCAGTGGCCGCAGCGACGATGGGCTGAGGATCGGAGCGCTCGTCGAGCCCGCGCCACAGCGCCCCGAGGCGCGCGCCGGTGTCGCATCCCACGATCGGACTGGCGAGCGCGAGGACCAGCCAGGCCGCGGGGGCTCCACGAAGGGCAGCGGAGAGGAGCAGCCTGGGGCGCGCGATGGGCATGGCGACCGCATCGTAAACCGTTTCTCGAACCTCCGGGGGCCGCGTGGCGATTTGCGCCCCCGGACGATTGGCGGATAATGCGCCCGCGAATATGAGGAGGTTGTCCATGTCGATCGGTCGGACGGTGCGGTTGGCTGCGTTGACGGCGGTGTTCGCCGGGGGGTGCGTCACCACCGGGACCTTCGACGCCAAGGTCGCCGAGCTCGGAAAGCTGAAGCAGGAGACGGACGCGCGGGAGGCGGCGCAGAAGAAGGAGATCGGCGAGCTGTCGGCGCGGGCGAAGGAGCTCGACGGAAAGATCGCCGCCTTGGAGAAGGACCTGAAGGAGGGGAGCGCTCGGCTGACCGCCACCACGGCGGCGCGCGACGGGCTGCAGAAGCAGTTCGACGAATCGACCGCGCTGGTCGGCGAGCTGAAGAAGCGCCTCGAGAAGCTCGGTCAGAACGTCGACAAGCTCTCCAGCGAGAAGGGGCAGATGGCGCAGTTCCTCGACGACGCCAAGGCGCGCCTCGAGGAGCTCCGGAAGCAGAAGGCGGCGGCGGAGGCGCGCGCAGCGGCGTTCCGCGACCTGATGCAGAAGCTGCGCTCGATGATCGACGCGGGGCAGCTGAAGGTGGTGATCCGCGAGGGGCGGATGCTGATCGCGCTGGAGAGCGACGTGCTGTTCGACTCGGGCAAGACCGACATCAAGGCCGACGGCAAGACCGCGCTCGGCAAGCTCGCCCAGGCGCTGGCGACCATCCCCGATCGCCGGTTTCTCGTCGCTGGCCACACCGACGACCTGCCGATCAAGACGGCGCGCTTCCCGTCGAACTGGGAGCTCTCGACGGCGCGCGCGGTCGAGGTGACGCGCTTCCTGGTCGCCAATGGAATGCGGCCGCAGGTCCTCGCGGCAGGCGGCTACGGCGAGTTCGATCCGATCGCCGCGAACGACACCAGCGAACACCGCGCGCAGAATCGCCGGATCGAGATCATCCTCCAGCCGAACCTCTCCGACCTGCCGCCGCTGGAGGAGCCCAAGGAGGCGGCGAAGTAGATGGCCCGCGCCGGTATCGCCGCGGCGGGGCTCGCCGTCGTGCTGGTGCCCCTCCTGGCCGCGTGCGGGGCAGCGGTCTACCCGAAGCAGCCAGCGACGTGGCTGGGCTCCCGCAAGCGCACCGTCGCCGCGGCGGAGGAGGCGCTCCGGGGAGCGATGGGGGCGCCGGGGATCCGGATCGCGGCGACCCCGGGGAACGAGGAGGCGGTGATGGTCAACCCGGGGCAGAACGGCGGGCCGACCTGCGTGGCGGGGGCCTGGTTCACGCTCGACGGAGCGGCGAAAGACCTGCTCGGCGAGGGCTTTCAGTACTCCTGGCACCTCTGCGCGGGCGCGGAGCACGGTGCGACCCTGGAGGTGCACTGCGTCGAGATCCGGAAGACGGAGAGCTCCACCAACTCGCAGGACTGCGCCGGCGGGATCGTCGCCGGGGCGGTGATCCGGCGGAGCGACCGATTGCTCGGAAGGCTCAAGGACGCCGCTCCCTGAGGCTCAGAGCCCGTGAGTGAATCCCGGACCGAGCCCCGCGAGCGAGACGCAAGCAGCGCGAGGCGCGACGAGGAGACCTACTCTCTGTAGGTGACGAGGAGCAACGAAGCGATGCGCCGCGGATCGCTCGCGAGGCGACGGGAGGGATTTGCTCACCGGCTCTCAGCGCGGCCCACAGGCCGCAACCAAAAGCGCAGCCCGTGGGCCGCGCTGAACGATCCCACGGGGCGGGCCACCCCGCCCCGCCGGCAGAGCCTTGGCAGAGCCGTTGGGGTCCCCCCTCCTGCCCACGGCGCGACTACGCGCCGACGCCGCCTCTGGCCGCTCGAAAATCTTCGCGCGCCGCGACGATTCTCGGAAGTAGTCGATCAGGCCGGGGTCGTGTGGGCCTCGAGCCAGCGCACCAGCCCGTCGACGGTGCGCGAGCGATCCGGCTCGATCTCGTTGAACAGCTCGTGGTATTGGCCAGGCTCGATCCGCAGCGTCTTGTCGACGCTTGCGAGGCGCTGGAACAGCTCCTCGCTGCGCGCGTGGTCGGCGATCTTGTCGCCGCTTCCGTGGAGGACGAGGCAGGGCAGGTCGAGCTCGGCGGCCCGCGCCAGGGCCTCCTCTTGCGCGCCCACCGTCTCGGTGAACCAGCGCGCGGTGGCGCTCTTGTTGTTGAGCGGGTCGGAATCGTAGAGGCGCGCGATCTCCGGATCGCGCGAGACGTCGCTGCCCTGCAGCCCCGCGGGCAGCCGGAGGCCCGGCCACAGCGTCGAGAAGACGCGGCCGGCGAGGATCTTGATCTTCGGCACATCCAGCTTGAGCTTGAAGAACGGCGAGGAGAGCACCAGTCCCGCCAGCCGATCGCGGTGCCGCAGCGCCCAGTGGAGCGCGATCAGGCCGCCGTTGGAGTGGCCGAGCAGCCAGAGCGGGCGCGGATCGCCCTTCGCCCGATCGACCAGCGCGTCGACGTCGGCGAGGTAGTCGTCGAAGCGGCGAATGAAGCCGCGCGCGCCGCCGGAGCGGCCGTGGCCCCGCAGATCGCACCCGCGCACGACAAAACCAGCCTTCGCGAGCGCGCGCCCGACGTGATCGTAGCGTGCGATGTGCTCGCCGTAGCCGTGGACGATCACCACCGTCCCCTTCGCCGCCCCTTCGGGTGACCAGGTGAGCTCGTGAAGCTCGGTGCCGTCGCTGGAGGGGAAGGAGGCCATGTCTAGGGCACGCCCAGAGCCCGCTTCAGCTCGCGGAGCTGGCCGCGCGCCGCCTCGAGCTGCTCGGTGGCCGACCCGAGCGCGTCCTTCAGCACCGTCACCGAGTCGCCGGGCGCCTCGACGCCGAGGACGCCGATCTCGTCGTTGGCGGCGCGCAGGCTCCCGCGCAGCTCGCTCAAGGAGTCGTTCAAGGCGCTCGCCGCCTCGACGGTCGCGGGATCCGCCGCTCCGGCCGCCTTGGCCGCAGGCGCCTTGCGGGCCGCGTCGCGCTCCTGCTCGACCAGCGCCACCCGCGCGGTCAGCTCCGCCACCCGTGGATCCTCGGCAGGCGCAGCGGCCCCCTGGCGGAGGCGCCGGTTCTCGGCGGTGAGCTGCTCCAGCATCCGCTTCAACTTGACCACGTCGTCAGCCGGCGCCGCGGCCGCTGCCGGCGCCGACGCGGCCTCGCTGGCCCGCCGGAGCGCCTCGTCGCGATCCTGCTCCGCCTTGGCGAGCCGCGCCTCGAGATCGGCCACCCTTCCCGCCGAGTCGTCGACGGAAGCGGGCTGCCCGCCGCGGAGCCGCCGGATCTCGGCGGTCAGCTGTTCGATCTTGCGCTTGAGCAGCGGCACCTCGGCCGAGTCCGCGGGCGAAGGCGGGGCCGCGAGCGGCTTCCCACCCTCGGCGCGCGCCAGCTCGGCCTCGAGATCGGCCACCCGCTGCTTGAGCCGGTCGCGCTCGCCGGTGACCGCCATCAGCTCGCCGGGATCGGCCGCCGGGGTCAGCCCGGTGTCCTCGGGCGAGCTCGGCCCGCCGCCGCGCATCCGCTTCAGATCGGCCTTGAGCTGATCGACCTGCCGCCGGAATTTCTCGCCATCGCGCGCGCTGGTCTCGAGCTCGCCGGCCCGCGCGGCAGCCGCCTGCGCCTGCGTCTCCGCGGCCGCTGCCCGCGACGACAGCTCGGCCACCTGCTGCTCGAACTCGAATAGCCTCCCCTCGGCGCTGGCGGCCCGCTGCTCCGCGGAGAGCACGGCCTCCTCGGCCTGGACCCGCCGCGTCCGCTCGAGCTCGAAGTCTCCTCCTTTTCCAGCGACCGGCGGAGCGGTGGGCGCGCGGCGCGGTGGGGGAGCGGGAGGCGGCGGGGGAGCCTCTTCCGGCGCCTCGTAGGCGGGCGGCGGCTGATAGGGCGGTGGCGCGCCGTAGTCATCGGCGGACGGCGGGGCGCCGTAGTCGTCGGCCGGGGGTGGGGCGCCGTAATCGTCACCGGGCGGCGGGCCGTAGTCCGCCGGCGAGGGCGGCGCGGCCGGCGGCGCGGTGGGGCGCGCGCGCGCCGCGGGAGTGGCCTGGGGCACCGGGCGCGGCGTTGGCCGGGGTGTGAGGTCGGGCACCATCTTCAGGACCAGGCTGCCGCAGCGCACCTCGTCGCCGGGCCGGATCGGCGCGCGCTGGACGCGCTCACCACCGACGTGGACACCGTTCGAGCTCCCGAGATCCTCGATCCAGTAGCCGCCGTCCCAGACGATGCGCGCGTGCCGCCGCGAGACCATCGCGTCCTGGGTCTGCACCTGGCACTCGTTGGCGCGCCCGATCAGGGTCGGCTCGGCGCCGAGGTCGACGGTGCGATCGATTCCATCCGAGTCGTGGAATACGAGCTTGGGCATGGCAGGGGACGAAGCTATCACGGGGCCGTGCACAACGGAAGATCGGGGAGCCTGCCCGAGCCTGCCTAGCGCACCGCCTTCCGGCGGACCCGCTCGCCTCGCCCGAACACAACCTCCTCCGCCGCGGCGCCCACGCCGATCGAATGCGGCCCCGCCGCGAGCCTCAGCCGGCGCGGCGACGGGAAGCGATGCCCATCGACGGTGAGCGAGCCCTTGCCATGGATCATCAGCTCGGCGTCACCCGTCTTGCCCTGCGCCATTCGCTCCAGCCGGTCGAGGAACGTGCCCTGGGGCGCGATCGACCGCGCCGCGGCGAACTCGGCCGCCGCCGACTTCAGCTTCCCCTCCACCATCGCCTTCCGCCCGCGCGCGACGCACTGGCGAGCCTCCTCGGTGCGCTCTTCCGATACCACCGTCGGCAGCGGGCTCTCGGGCACCCCCTCCTTCACCGGCCTTGCACCCGCGGCGCCGCGCGAGGGCGCCGGCCTGTGCTCCTCGGTCGGCTCGGCGGGAGTTTCGAACAGCCCCGGCACGACGATCGCGAGCACGGCCGCGAGCAGGCCGACCACGGCGGCGATCGCGATGATCATCATGCGGCGCGACGGCCGCCCCCGCATCCCCTTGGGCAGCCGGGTCAGCGACGTCCGATCGCCGGTCCGAGGACGCGGCGGCGCCGGCAGCGGGGCGATCATCGCCGTCCCGTCGTCGGAGGGGCCCTCCTGCTGGATGGCCCCCAGCTGCATCGTCATGCCCGAGTCCAAGGACGGCTCGTCGTCCAGCGGCTCGTCCCGCGGCGCCCGCGACCGCGCGCGCGGGTCATCGTAGTAGGGCAGCTGCACCGGCCTCGTGAGATCGAACATCTGCGCCGGATCCGTCCCGCCTACGGCCCGCGGCGGCGGCGGCGGCGCCTGCTCGCCGAACAGCGGCCTGAGCGCGATCGCGTAGTGCCCGTCGAGCCACGATCCGATCCGCCCGAGCGCCGACAGCTCCGCCCGCCCGTCGAGCTCGGTGCTCTCCACCTTCCCGTGCGCGAACCGCACCACCGCCCGCTGTCCGGTCGGTCGCTTGAGCTCGAGCTCCGCGCTCAGCCGCGCGTCCTGGCAGTGCCGGATCAGCTCCTTTGGGTTCGCTTCGAGGAGCTCCCCCTCGAGGCGCAGCCCCTCGGTCAGCTCGCCGCCCAGGTTCGGCACCCGCTGCGTCACGAAGAAGGTTCCGCGCTGCCAGAGCTTGACCTCCTTCGTATCGCCGCCCCGCGTCTCCACCGCCTCGCCGCCGATGAACACCACCTCGGCGTGCTTCTGCCCATCGCGAAGCTCGAGCAGCCCCGAAAGGCGCACGTCGGCGCAGCGGGCGTAGACTGCCCGCAGCTCGGTCGGGCCCAGCGTACCGCTCCAGCTGAAGCCCATCACATCACCACCGACGAGAACGCTGGTCATCTCACACCGACGGAGCAGCCTAACCGGCGAGGCGCCGCCAAGTCAATCGCTGGCCGAGGGTGACTTGAGCGTGACCACCCGCACTGCAATATTCCTTGCGACCTGGCGACGGCTTGGGGTAAAAGCGGTCGAACCTGCGGTCCACCATAAGAAAGAAAGGGACTAACGAATGAAGCCCGCTCTGTTTGCAGCCATGTTGGGATTTGCCGGCTGTGGCACCTCGATGACCGATGTGCCCGCCGAGAAGGACACCACGATGGCGGAGGGTACCGACAGCCAGTACGTCGTCACCAGGCTGCTCGTCCCGGCGCAGCGCTCCGACTACGCCATCGACCTGAACGGCGACAACCGCGTCGACAACGCGCTCGGCAACATCATCGGCGCGCTGGCCTCCAACGGCCTCATGCCCCAGGCCGGCATTGACGACTCGGTCGCAGCCGGCAGCGTGATCCTCCTCTTCAGCGTCAAGGCAACCAGCCTCACCACCGCCTCCAACGTCGGCGTGACGATGTACCTCGGCAAGTCGATGAAGATGCCCGACTTCAGCGGGACGGGCATGTTCACCAAGGACGACAGCCAGAAGCCCGCGGACCTGTTCGGCAAGATCGCCTCCGGCAAGCTCACCACCAACAACCCGGTAACCACCAAGACGCCCGTCGCCGTCTCGATCAGTCTCCCGCTCCTCGGCGCGGGCGTCGATCCGCTGGTCCTCGTCGTGAACGGCGCCCACATCTCGATGAATGTCACCAAGGAAGGCCTGATGAACGGCCAGCTCCACGGCTCGATCAAGAACGCCGACATCCAGGAGAAGATCATTCCGTCGGTGGCCTCGCTGCTCTCGAAGCAGGTCGAGGGCTGCGGCGGCATGGCCGGCGCGGACGGCGGCGTGAAGCCGGCCGACGGTGGCGCGGCCGATGGCGGCGCTGGCAAGATGTGCACGAGCACCGCGATGCAGGTGCTCCAGATCTTCGACACCGGCGGCTGCGCCAACAAGGACGGCTCGATGGCGAAGATCGACGGCAAGATCGACGTCTGCGAAGTCGCGACCAACTCGATCATCACCAATGTCCTCGCGCCGGACATCCAGGTCTACGCCGCCGACGGCTCCTACAAGCCTGCCAAGGACAACGCGAAGAAGGACTCGTTGTCGCTCGGTCTCGGCTTCGAAGGCAAGACCGGCAAGTACTAGGCTCCACCCTCGGGCTCCACCGCGCCTCGCCTCACTCCACTGAAATGACCAACTGGGTCGTCATCCTCGCCGGCGGCAGCGGCACGCGCCTGTGGCCGCTGTCGCGTCGGCGGCTCCCGAAGCAGTTCCTGCCGCTCCTCCCGGGCGACGAGACGCTCCTCGCGGCGACCGCGCGCCGCTGCTCCTCGATCGTCCCGGGCGAGCGGGTGCTGGTGGTGACCGCCGCCTCCCAGGTCGAGGAGGTGCGGCGCGCGCTCCCGTGGCTGCCGTCGGAGAACGTGGTGGCCGAGCCGCTGGCGCGCAACACCGCCCCCTGCATCGGGCTCGCGGCGCTGGCGGTGCGGGCGCGCGATCCGGACGGCGTGATGGCCGTCCTGCCCTCGGATCAGGCGGTGCGTGACGAGCGGGCGTTCATTGCTGCGGTGCAGCAGGCCCTGGTCACCGCCGCCGCCGGGGAGGTGGTCACCCTCGGGATCCACCCCACCCGTCCCGAGACCGGCTTCGGCTACATCCACTGCGGCCCACCGTCGGAGCAGCAGCCGTGGGCGCGGCGGGTGCTGCGCTTCGTCGAGAAGCCCGATCACGCCACCGCCCTGGGCTACCTGGCCTCGGGCGAGTACCTGTGGAACGCCGGGATGTTCTTCTTCTCGGCCGCGCGCATCCTCGACGAGATCGGGCGCCACATGCCCGACCTCGGGCGAATCCTCGACACGATCGCCGCCGACCCGGCGCAGGTCGACTCGCTCTACCCGACTGCGCCGAGGATCTCGATCGACTACGGCGTGATGGAGAAGCTGCCCGGGGCGATGTACGTCGTCCCGGCCGATATCGGCTGGAGCGACGTCGGCTCATGGGCCGCCCTCCCCGAGGTCCGCCCGCCCGACAGCGACGGCAACACCGTGGTCGGCGAGGCGATCGCGATCGATGCGCGGGGCAACGTGCTGGTCGGCGATGGGCGGATCGTGGTCGCGGCGGTGGGCGTCTCCGACCTGGTGATCATCGCCACCGCCGACGCCGTCCTGGTGCTGCCGAAGGAGCGCGCCCAGGACGTGAAAAAAATCGTCGAAGCGCTCGAAGCCGCCCGCCGCGATCCCTACTTGTAGGCTTCTCCTGTAAGGTTAAGCTCCCGCGCCATGAACCCCCGCGTCTTCCGTGAGTACGATATCCGCGGCGTGGCCGATCGCGATCTCGACCCCGCCTTCGTCCACGATCTCGGCCGCGCCATCGGGACCCACCTGCACCGCGCCGGCGCGAAGAAGGTGGCCCTCGGGCGCGACTGCCGGGTCACTTCGCCGCGGATCCACGAGCGGCTGCTCGACGGGCTCCTCTCCACCGGCCTCGCCGTCACCGACGTCGGGATCGTCTCCACCCCGCTGCTCTACTTCGCGGTCTTCCACCTCGACAGCGACGGCGGCGTGATGATCACCGGGAGCCACAACCCGGCGGAGGACAACGGATTCAAGATCCTGCGCGGCAAGTCCACCATCCACGGCGAGGAGATCCAGGCGCTCCGCCGCCTCGTCGAGGCGCGCGACTTCCACGTCGCCGACGCCGCCGGCAGCGTCGCGATCACCGACCTGCAGACCGCCTACCTCGATCACGCCGAGCGCGCTCTCTCGATGGGAAAGCGCCGCTTCCAGGTCGTGGTCGACGGCGGCAACGGCACCGGCGGCGTCACCTGCGTCCCGCTCCTGCGGCGGCTCGGCTTCGATGTCACCCCGCTGTTCTGCGACATGGACGGCCGCTTCCCGAACCATCACCCCGACCCCACCGTCGAGGCGAACGTCGAAGCACTGCGCGCGAAGGTCGCCGAGACCGGCGCCGAGGTGGGGATCGCCCTCGACGGGGACGCCGATCGGATCGGCGTCGTCGATGCGAAGGGAAGGATCGTGTGGGGCGATCAGCTGATGATTCTCTTCGCGCGAGCGATCCTCGCCGAGCAGCCGGGGGCGACCTTCGTCTCCGAGGTGAAGTGCTCGCAGGCGCTCTACGACGAGATCGAGCGGGCCGGCGGGCGCGCGATCATGTGGAAGGTCGGCCATTCGCTGATCAAGGTGAAGATGAAGGAGGAGCACGCGCTGCTCGCCGGAGAGATGTCGGGGCACATCTTCTTCGCACACCGCTACCTCGGCTTCGACGACGCGATCTATGCCGCGGCGCGCCTGTGCGAGCTGCTCTCGCGCTCGCCTTGCACGCTGGCCGAGCACGTCGACTCGCTGCCGGTGCTCTTCAACACCCCCGAGATCCGGCTCGACTGCCCCGACGAGATCAAGTTCGACGTGGTGCGGCGCGCGGTGGAGCGCTTCCGGCGCGATCACGAGGTGATCGACATCGACGGGGCGCGCGTGAAGTTCGCCGATGGCTGGGGCCTGGTGCGGGCCTCGAACACGGGCCCGGTGCTGGTGATGCGCTTCGAGGCGTCGTCGCCGGAGCGGCTGGCGGTGATCCGCGCCACCGTCGAGGACGGCCTGCGGGCGATCCGCGCCGAGATGGCGGCTCTGACACGGTGAGCATGACCTCGCACGTGCTGGTGGGCGTCGATCTCGGTGGCACGAACCTCCGGGCGGCGGTGGTGGATCTCGACGGAGGCGGGCGCGTCCTCGCAGAGGAGCGGGCGCCCGTCGGGGATCGCACGCCGGAGGCGGTGGCCGATCTCGTGCAGACGCTGGTGGAGCGCGTCGCGGACGGGGCTGCGCTGCGCGGCGTCGGGATCGGCTTCGCCGGGATGCTGCGCGGCTGGACCGGCGTCGTCGCCAACGCGCCCAACTTCGGCTGGCGCGATGTCGATTTTCGCGGACTCCTCCGCGCCCGCCTCGGACCGTCGGTGGAGCTGTACAACGATCTGAACGCGATCGCCTTCGGCGAGACCTGCTTCGGCGCCGCCCGGGGAGCGCGTGACGTGCTGTGCGTGTTCGTCGGCACCGGCATCGGCGCGGGCATCGTCACCGACGGGAAGCTCACCATCGGAGCCAGCCACCTCGCGGGCGAGTTCGGGCACATGAAGGTGGTCCCTGGAGGTCGCCTCTGCGGCTGTGGAGCGCGCGGCTGCATCGAGGCCTACGCCTCGGGGAGGAACCTGGCGACCCGGGCGCGCCAGGACCTGGCGACGGGAAAAGCCAGCTTCGGCTCCCGCCGAGACAACCCCGCTGACGCGGTAAGGGAAGTTAGCCTCGCAGTACAGATCGCGGGTGGCGCGGAGCGCGTTCACGCCGGCCACCTCGACGAAGCGGTTCGCGCGGGCGATGCCTACGCCTGCGCGCTGTGGGGCGAGGTGGCGCCGCTGCTCGGCCTCGCGATCGCGAACGCGGTCACGCTCCTGAACCCATCGCGGGTGGTCCTCGGCGGCGGCGTGTGGGAAGGGGCACCGCGCCTCCGCGAGCTCGTCCTCGCCGCCTACCAGGAGGCGGTCAACGGGCCCAGCGCCGAGGCTGCGGTGATCGTCGCCACCGCGCTCGGCGACACCGCGGGCGTGCTCGGCGCCGCGGCGCTGATCGCCGCCGGCGTGATCAGCTGAGGCGACCTCACTCGCCGATCACCCACGCGTTCAGCGCGGCCCACAGCCACCTGCCGAAGAACAAATAGATCATCGCCGCCGAGGCAAGGAAGGGCCCAAACGGCACCTCGGCGTGGCGCAGCGACGGGTCGCCCTCCCCCGGGGGACGGCCCAGGCGCGCGAGGATCAGGACCGGCACGGCGCACAGGATTCCGAGCGAGGCGCCGACGAAGAGCGTGAATGGCAACGCCCTCCAGCCGAGCAGCGCCCCGACGATCGCCACCAGCATCTCGTCGCCGCCGCCGAGCCCCTCGCGCCCGGTGATCAGGCGGTAGCCGTGGCGAAGCAGGAACAGCCCGCCGAAGCCGACGCCCGCCCCGAGCAGGGCATCGGTGGCGGCGACGTCGGGGAGGGCGCGCCCGGCGAGGAAGAAGGCCGGGATCGAGGGCAGGGTGATCGCCAGCGGAAGGAGCATCGTGTCGCCGTCGATCAGCGAGAGCACGAGCAGCGTTCCGGAGAAGAAGAAGTAGACGAAGAAGCGCGAGAGCTGGACCACCGGCGCCGCCGGCTCGTCGATCACGAAGCGCTGGAAGATCGCCACCGCGAGCACCACCGAAGCCAGCTCCACCGCCGGATAGATCGGCGAGATCGGGATCTTGCAGTCGCGGCAACGCCCGCGGAGGAGCACCCAGCCCAGCACCGGCACGTTGTCGTACCAGCGGATCCCGCTCCCGCACCCCGGACAGCGCGACGGCGGGTGGACCAGCCGCCGCAGCGACGAGAGCCCCTGCCGCGCCGAGCCGAGCCAGGTCGCGCTGTCATCCTCCTCCGCCGCCGCCCCGATGCGGTACACCGCGACGTTGAAGAAGCTGCCCCAGATCGCCCCCCACAGTCCGGCGAACACCAGCCCGGCCGGTGTCCGCACCAAGAGCGCGATCGGATCCTCGAACTCCACACCGGCGTTATACAACGCAACCGGCGCCCGCCCCGCGATCGCATTGCCAGCATCGGCCGATCTCCCGTACCTTCGTGGAGGTCATGACGCGCCGCTTCTCGCTCGCCCTCCTCCTCGCCGCCTTTGGCTGCGGCTCGTTGACCCCTGCGATGCCCGCCGTACCGACGGTGAGCGAAGGCAGGGCGCCTGAGAAACAGCCGCCCGCCCACGTAGTCGGCGGGTTCTCCGCCGATGTGCCGCCCTTCCACCTCAAGCCGGGGGAGGAGCGCGAGCCATGCTGGATCTTCCCGCTGGAGGCCTTCGGGCCCTCGCGCTTCATCGGTGGCGCCTCGCTCACGGTCGGCCACGGGATGCACCACGGCAACGTCACTACCCGCGCGAAGACGGCCGGCGAAGGGATCCGCGCCTGCCCGCCCGGCACCGCGGGCAACGCGGGCGTCGACGTCGCGGCCGGCGGCTCGGTCTTGTTCGGCTCGTCGACGCAGATCTCGGGGGTGGAGTGGCAGCGCTTCCCCGACGGGATGGCCTACCACCTCCCGCAAAATCAGGAGATCGTCGCCCGGATGCACTACCTCAATCCCACCGGGCAGCCGCTCACCGTGACCCCGAAGTACCGCTGGTACACCGTCGACGAAGCGACCGTCACCACCGAGCTGGCGCCCTTCATCTGGGTCTACAGCGGCTTCGTGATCCCGGCGGGAGCGGAGGTCACCGTCACCGGCGTTTGCGATCTCCCCGATCCGATGCACGTGGTGAGCGTGCTGCCGC
Source organism: Myxococcales bacterium (assembly GCA_009692555.1). Lineage (GTDB taxonomy): Bacteria > Myxococcota_A > Polyangia > Palsa-1104 > SHYY01 > SHYY01. The sequence continues at coordinate 6,599 of SHYY01000058.1, read as the reverse complement.
ACATGCACAAGCTCGGCACGCGGCTCTCGGCGGGCTTCCTCGGCGGCCCCCTCGACGGCAAGAACTTTCTCGACTCGCCGGGCTACGACCCCGACGACGGTGTGCTCCGTCAGTACGACCCTTCGGTCGACCTCTCGCAGCTCGGGCAGGGCAACGGCCTGCGCTTCGCGTGCACCTGGAAAAACACGCTCGCCCGATCGGTGAAGGAGGGGATCGGCGACAACGAGATGTGCATGGTGTTCGGCTATGCGTGGCCCCCGAAGGCCAGCTACACCGCCCTCGCGGGCGAAGGCAGCTGCGTCGTGGTCGCGCCCGGGAGCCGGTAGAGCCGCTGCTTTTCGCTTTGCCCGCGCCGTTTCGTTGTGCTAGGAACTTCGCCCAATGAAAAACAACACCATCTGGGTCCTGGTTTCCGGGCTCGCGGTCGGGTTCTTGATCGGCCGCGAATTCGGAAAAAAGGGCGACGACACGGGGGGGAAACCCTCCAGCGAAGCGGCGCAGTCCGCGAAGGGCAAGGAGGCGTCGCCCACCGAGACGCCATCGACGTGGATCAAGGCGGAGGAGATCGGCGGCGCCGACCTGATCAAGGGCCTCACCCCCGCGCAGGTCTACCTGGTCAACAAGGCGATGAACGACAAGCCTTGCGACTGCGGCTGCCCGCACGGGAACTTCGCGAAGTGCAAGAAGGAGGACCCGGGCTGCCCGCGCGCACCCCAGGTGCTGGCGGCGGCGGCGGCGGCGGCCAAGGAAGGCAAGAACTACGATCAGATCCTCGAGGCGATCAAGAAGCCGGCCGGCGGTGGCGCAGCCGCGGCGGAGCCCACCAGCGCCAAGATCGAGGTGGCGGCCTGGAGCCCGATCAAGGGGCCCAAGTTCGCCAAGGTGACAATCATAGAGTACTCGGACTTCCAGTGACCCTTCTGCTCGAGGGTCGGTCCGACCCTCAAGAAGATTGAAGAGACCTACGGCAAGGATGTCCGCGTCGCGTTCCGTCACCAGCCGCTCTCGTTCCACGACCACGCGATGGACGCGGCCGAGGCGTCGATGTCGGCGCACGCGCAGGGCAAGTTCTGGGAGATGCACGACAAGCTGTTCGCCAACCAGGGCGCGCTCGATCGCCCGGCGCTGGACAAGTACGCGCAGGAGATCGGCCTCAACGTCGCCAAGTTCAAGGCGGACATGGACGGCCACAAGCACAAGCCGAACATCCAGACCGACTCGACCCGCGGCAGCGCGGTGGGCGCCAACGGAACGCCGGCCTTCTTCATCAACGGCCGGGTGCTCTCGGGCGCGCAGCCGTTCGAGGCCTTCAAGACGATCATCGACGAGGAGCTGAAGCACGCCGACGAGCTGATCAAGAAGGGCACGTCGATGGACAAGCTCTACGACGCGCTGCTCGACTCGATCCCGAAGACGGCGGCGGCGCCGGCCGGTGGAGGCGCCGCGGCCCCGTCGGAGCACGTGGACATCGACCCGGGCATCTCGCCCAGCAAGGGGCCGAAGAACGCCGTGGTGACGCTGATGGAGTTTTCGGACTTCCAGTGACCCTTCTGCTCGAGGGTCGGTCCGACCCTCAAGACGCTCGAAGAAGACTACAAGGGCAAGCTGCGCATCGTGTTCAAGCAGAAGCCGCTCTCGTTCCACGACAAGGCGCACCTCGCGTCGCAGGCCTCGCTGGCGGCGCATGAGCAGGGCAAGTTCTGGGAGTACCACGACGAGCTTTTCGCGCATCAGGATCAGATCGATCGCGCGGGCCTGGAGAAGCACGCCGAGACGCTCAAGCTGAACATGGCCAAGTTCAAGTCGGCCCTCGACAGCGGCAAGTTCAAGGCGCAGGTCGATGCCGAAGCCGCCGTCGGTGACAAGGTGGGCGCGGGCGGTACGCCGACGTTCTTCGTGAACGGCAACAAGCTCGTCGGAGCGCAGCCGGTCGACGCCTTCAAGAAGCTGATCGACGCCGAGCTCGCCAAGAAGAAGTAAGCGGCGAAGTAGGGCCTCGCGTCCCCCCGAATCCGGGCCGCTGACCGTCGCCCACGGCAGCGGCCCGTCCCCTCCGCATCTCATGCGCCTCCCGCGCGATCGACCCCACCCCCTGCACCGGCTCGCGCTCGCCTGCCTGGCCGCGTCCGGGATCGCTGGCTGCCTCCGCAGCGATCCGGCGGCAGCAACGCTCCAGGTGTGGGCCGCCGCCAGCCTGAGCGAGGTCCTGCCGCCCGTCGCTGCCGCCTTCCATGCGCGCGGCGGACCGTCGGTGACACTGGTCTTCGACGCCTCGTCCCGTCTGGCGCGCCAGATCGAGGCGGGCGCTCCGGCGGATGCTTTTTTCTCCGCCGACGCCGGATGGATGGATCACCTCGCAGGGCGCGACCTCCTCGCGGCCGGCAGGCGCAGCGATCTCCTCGGGAATCGCCTGGTGGTGATCGTTCCGGTCGACTCCACCTTCATCCCTGCCTCCCCCGCGGAGCTGGCGTCGCCGAGCGTGACCCGCATTGCGCTCGCCGGAGCGACCGTGCCGGCGGGGCGCTACGCCCGGGCGGCGCTGGAGTCGGCCGGCGTGTGGGCACAGCTGGAGGAGCGCGTCATCGCGGGGGACAACGTGCGCACGACGCTCGCCTGGGTGGCGCGCGGCGCGGTCCCGGCGGGGGTTGTGTACGCGACCGACGCGCTGGTCGAGCCGCGCGTCAAGGTGGCCTTCGCCTTCCCGTCGTCGAGCCACCCGGCGATCGTCTACCCCGCCGCCGTGATTCGCGCGTCGCAGCGCAGCGATGAGGCGAAGCGCTTCCTCGCGTTCTGCCGCGGGCCCGAAGCGCGCGCGATCTTCGCCGCCGCCGGATTCACCGAAGGCCGCCCGTAGGCTATAAACGCCCCATGGTGCTGCCCTATCCCGATCGCATCCCGATCGCCATCACGCCGACCCCCCTCGAACCGCTGGCGCGGCTGTCGAAGCGCCACGGCGTGGAGCTCCTGATCAAGCGCGATGACCTGACCGGCGCGGCGCTGACCGGCAACAAGGTGCGCAAGCTCGAGTTCCTCCTCGCCGAGGCGCAGGCGCAGGGCGCCGACACGGTGATCACTTGCGGCGGGGCGCAGTCGAACCACTGCCGCGCGACGGCGATCGCGGCGCGCCGCCTCGGCCTCGACTCGCTGCTGCTGCTGCGCGTTCCGGATCCCGAGAATCCCCCCGCCACCGACGGCAACATCCTGCTCGATCGACTGGTGGGCGCGGAGCTGCGGTGGGTGACGCCGGCCGAGTACGCGGAGCGGACGAAGGTGTTCGCCCGGGTCGCGGAGGAGCTGCGGGCACAGAGCCGCCATCCCTACGTGATCCCCGAGGGCGGCTCGAACGCGCTCGGAGCGTGGGGCTACGTGCGCTGCGTCGAGGAGCTTGCCCGCGACCTGCCGCCCGGGAAGGCCACCCTGGTCTACGCCGCGGGCTCCGGCGGCACCGGCGCCGGGCTGGTCCTCGGGGTGAAGCTCTGCGGGCTCGACTGGCGGGTGGTCGGGATCAACGTGTGCGACGACCGCGACTACTTCATCCGCGTGATCGGCGAGCTGTGCGAGGAGGCGATCGCGCGCTTCGACCTCCGGATCCCGTTCCGGCGCGAGGAGCTGGAGATCATCGACGGCTACGTCGGCGAGGGTTACGCGAAGTCGCGCCCGGCCGAGCTGCGGCGGATCGCCGAGGTGGCGCGCACCGAGGGCATCCTCCTCGACCCGGTCTACACCGGCAAGGCCTTCCACGGCCTCGCAGAGGAGCTCGCCCGCGACCGCCACCGCTTCGGCGAACGGGTGGTCTTCCTCCACACCGGCGGCATCTTCGGCCTGTTCCCGAAGGCCCAGGAGATCGCCCCGCTCTTGTAGAAAAAAGGGCCGGAACTGCTACGGCAGGTCCTTCTCGCACTCGGTCTTCTGCTTGGTGCAGGCGCCGGCCAGCGCCTGAGCCTTCGCGTAGCAGGCCGCGCAGGCGGGGGTGCCGTTCCAGCAGATCTCGTTCGGGTGCTTGGAGGGGCAGGCCGCCTCGAGGCAGTTCGAGAGGCTGTCGAAGAGCAGGCGGCCGGTCGGGGTGGTGTGGTCGACGCAGTTGTCGTAGCAGCTGAAGTCGCCGCTTGGGCACTTGTCGACGCACAGCACGGCGCCGTGGCAGCCGCGGATGATGATCGTCAGGTCCCAGTTGAAGCGGAGGTCGATCGGGCGATCGGCCTGCGGCGGGAGGGCGGCGTCCGCGAGGAGGTCGGGGGGCGCCGTGGCGAGATCGGCCCCGGGAGCGGGCGTCAGCTCCTCCATCGCGCAGCCGGCCGGGGAGAGCGCGAGGGCCAGGACCACCGCGAGCGCGCGAGCGGTCATGGCGACGGCGGCGGAAGCTGCGGGCGACGGCGCGCGCGAAGGAAGAGGGCGATGAGGGGAGTGAAGAGGGCGACCGCGGACATTCCGAAGAGCAGGAAGGTGACGTCCACCCCGAGCGAACTCGAGTTGGGGTTGTAGCCCCACTTGACGGCTAGGATGCGGCCCGCGTTACGTCGGGCGCGCAGCGGCCAGAGCAAGGGTCACCTCCGGCCGCGGAGAATAGCACGCCCCCCCGGGCGACACTGAGCCCGTCGCAGGGCTCAGCCGCCGCAGACGCCGATCTTGGCCACCTTGACGTTCGCGTTGAGGTCGACGCACTTCTTGCCGTTGGTGCACGCCTTCATCATCATGCCGCCGCAGTAGGCGCGGCACATCGCCATGTAGCAGGCCGAGCCGGCCGAGCAGCCATTCAGGTACTTGCAGCCGTCGCCGTCCTTGGTCGGAACGCCACCCGGGGTGACCGGCGCGAAGCAGAGGCCCTCACCGGTGTCCGCCGAGGCGAAGCAGCCCTGGTCGTTCATGTTGGCGTCCATCGGGCAGCCCTGCTTGAGCGGGTCGCAGGCGGCCTGGCAGGAGCCCACGTCGTCGGCGCCGAGGCGGGCGCAGGTCTTGTTGGCGCCGCACGAGCCGGCCTTGGTCGGGTTGCACATGCTGAGCGACGTCGGATTGCAGGTCTGGAAGCACGAGTAGCCCGTGCGGCAGGAGCCCTTGTCGCACAGCAGCTCGCAGCCGCCGGAGGTCCCCGCGCCGCGGCAGGTGGCGATGCCCGGGCACATTGCGTTGCTGTCGTCCTGCGGGTCGTTCTTGGTCGGGTTGCACTGCGAGGTGCAGTAGCCGCCGGGCCACATCACGCCCTGGGTGTCCTTGGTGATGCAGATCGCCTTGGTGCCCGCGCAGTCGGTGGCCTTGGTGCAGGGTTCGCCGGTCTCGGCGGTGCCGCCCATCGCCCCGCACTTACCGTTGGTGCAGGCCTCGCCGACCTTGCACGCCGTGCCGCAGGCGCCGCAGTTGTCGGTGCTGGTGTTGGTGTCGACGCAGTCGGCGCCGCACTGGGTCTTCGGCGCGTTGCAGGTGCCCCCGCCCGCCATGTCAGCGGCGCCTGCGCCACCGTCGGTGGTGGGCTTGACCGGCGTCTTGGTGCCGGTGCCGCAGCCTGCTACCAGGATGATTCCAGAGAAAAAGGCCAGCCGTACATTCGACATCTGAGGTCCTCCAAAGTTACTAGCGCCCCTCTGGCGCCAAGTGGTTCGTCATACGACAGGCCGTCGCAGGACGTCAACAAGTTTAGTTTGAGGGGGGAAGATCGCAAGAAAAAGGGTGGGCGCCCTGAGACGCCCACCCTGGGGTGTTAGCTCCGGGTTAGCTCCGTGTTAATCGACCGACTCGGGCGACGGCGGCGGGGGCCCCTGGTCACCGTTATCGGGCGGCGGGGGGACCGGGTTGCGGCGCTTCGGCCGCGGGTTCTTCTTGTCCTCCTCCTCCTCGTAGGTGTAGACGCGCGCGGTGGCGAGGAAACGGTAGTTGAGCGTGAGGCCGGTGTAGAGGCTGGCGTAGTTAGAGCTTGCGTTGAGCCGCCCAGCCATCGTCTGCGTGTCGAAACCGCCGTCGACGTGGGCAAAGCGGATCCCGAACACCTCCGCCCCCAAGGAGAACGAGGTGGTGAAGAAGTACTCGGCGCCGAAGGCGATGTTGAGCCCGATCGGGCTGACCAGTGACCCGATCATGGCGACACGGTCGTTGCTGATCTGCTCGCTGGTGGATACGGATGCAAAATACTTGAAGAAATCCACGTAGAGATAGGGGGACACGCGCTCGCGGGTGGGGCGGTTCAGGTAGAACTTGCCGCCGAGCGCGAAGCCGAACTGCGTGAAGGCCGCGTCGTAGCCGTTGGTGCCTCCGATGTCGAGGTGCGCATTGCCGTAGCCGAAGTCGAGCGACAGCTGGATGCCGATCTGCTCGTGGAAGAACAACGCGAGGTAGTTGTCGAGCGAGGTGGTCTGCCAACCATACAGGCGCACCGTGTTCGACGGCATCGTTCCCGGGCCGGCGCCGCCTCCCGTCGCGGTAATCGGCTGGGTGTAGCGGACCGGGACCCACTTGAGTCCGGTGGCGATGTTGAACTCGGCGCGGGCAGTCCCGCCCAGGCCGGCTACCACCGCAAGGCCGAGGCCGAGGCTAAGTACCCGGGCGAGCCGCTTCGAGATCTGGTTCTGACGCATCCTCAAGCCTCCGATTCCTGAATAGCAGCGGGTTGG
>SHYY01000057.1 GCA_009692555.1 Myxococcales bacterium | reverse complement strand
GCGGGTCAGCAACTCCATGGCCTGTGACGTCGAGCTTCTGGTAGGCCAGCATGGGCATCCTCCTGTGTGGCCAGGGTGGTCGGTTGGCAGGAGGAATTTGTTGCGGGAGGAAGTTCGATTGCCGTCGCTGCGGACGGGACGACTACGACCACGACTACGACTACGTGACGAGCAAGAGCCAGCAAGAGGGCCCCTCCGCTGTTAAGCACCCGTCGGCGACGCGCCGGTTGACGCCGTCCGTGCGACCTGCGTAACTTGCCCTCGCCCGCGTCCCGCGGCGAGGAGGTCGACCATGCCCTTCCCCTGGCAGAATTCCACCCGGACCGCCCCGCGCGGTCGCGCCGCGATGTACCGCCGCGAGCTCGAGGAGCGCGCCGCCCTGCTCTTCCGCCTCGGCTACGCGCAGCCCCGTGCGCGTGCCCGCCTCGTCGCCAACGTCGCCTGGGACTTCGAGATCGGCGGTGGCGGGCCGGCCGCGCAGGAGATCGACGCGATCGTCGAGGCCGTCTACCGCCGCGGCGGCCTCCGCTCGGGCGCCCCCACGGTCTGAGCAGCGAATTTGACAGCGCCCGCCCGCCACGCTAGAAGGGCGCGAACTGTCGACGGTGACCTGGATGTCCTTTCCTGAACTGAACCACCACACCGAGCTCCTGGGCCGCTGGATCGCGATCGATCCGCGAGGCGGTCAGGGGATCGCCGCCCTCCGCTCCGGCGCCGTGGTGGTCGACTGCGACGTGGAGCTCGACGCGCTCTGCAACCGCCTCGACGACGCCCGCATGACCTCCCTCACCATCCTCTTCCACGGCGACCGCCCGCGGGCGTGAATAGGTCGGCCCTCGCCGCGTCGAAGCGGTGGGGACGAGCAGAGCCCTGTGATCCAGGCCACGTCACGCCGCCCGACAACCTGCTAGCCTGAACTGCGAGGAGGACTGCCATGCGCAATGCCCTGTACTTCGGCCTGATCGTCCTGAGCGGCTGCATCGTCGTCGACAACACCAACTACTGCACCGACGGGCGCAAGAGCGGCGGCGAGAGCGACATCGACTGCGGCGGCGCCTGCGGGGCGTGCGCCAACGGCCAGCGCTGCGTGGTCAACGCGGACTGCTCGGGGGGCACCTGCGCCTCCGGCATCTGCGGCCGGCCTACCGTCGGTGGGAGCGCGATTCCAGACACCAACAACCGGACCTACGCGATCCTCAACGGCGCGGGGATCAGCCTCAATCCGGGCGAGCAGGCCGGCTACTTCATGACCTCCAACGTCGGCGGCGCCTACCGCATCTTCTGGACCGGCGACTCGAAGAACAGCGGCCTCTACCGCGAGTTCTACGGCTCGGTGTGGACCGCCGGGAAGTTCACCAAGGTGGTCCCCGGCTGCGCGGCCAATGCCTGTCCGCTCGAGAGCGCCGATTTCGTCTCCGCGGCCTACGGCGTCACCGGGGGCCAGCGCATCGACTGGGACAGCTTCGCCAGCGACGGGATCGACGGCTTCGACTTCAACACCGACACCGAGCCGGTGGTCTTCGACTTCACCATCGACGGCACGCGCTACCGGGATCTGGTCTTCTTCCCCGCCGCGGACACCAACCCGCGCGGCAAGCTGTCGTCGACGGCCGACCTCCCCTTCGGCCTGATCAGCAAGAACTAGCATGAACACGCGGCCGCTCGGACGCACCGGTCTCAGCGTCTCGGAGGTCGGCTTCGGGGCGTGGGCGATCGGCGGTGGGATGTGGGGCGCCGCCGACGACGCGACCTCGATCGCGGCCCTCGAGCGGGCGATCGATCTCGGGGTGAACCTGATCGATACCGCGCTGGTCTACGGCGAGGGGCGATCGGAGCGGCTGATCGGCGAGGTGGTGCGACGGAGGCCGGAGAAGATCGTCGTCTGCAGCAAGGTGCCGCCGATGAACTTCCAGTGGCCAGCGCGGGCCGACACGCCGCTCCGCGATGTGTTCCCGGCGCGCCACATCCGCTTCTCGTGCGAGCAGAGCCTTTCGCACCTCGGCCTCGACTGCATCGATGTCCTGCAGCTTCACGTCTTCGCGTCGGCGTGGGCGACGGAGAACGAGTGGTGGGACGAGATGCAGGCGCTGCGCGCGGAGGGCAAGATCCGCCACGTCGGCATCTCGCTCAACGACCATCAGCCGGGCAGCGGCCTGGAGGTGATTAGGCGCGGGCGGGTGGAGGTGGTGCAGGTGATCCACAACATCTTCGATCAGTCGCCCGAGGACGCGCTCTACCCGGCCTGCCTGGAGCACGGGGTCGGGGTGCTGGCGCGCGTGCCGCTCGACGAAAGCGCGCTCGGCGGGCGGCTGCGCCTGGACACGGTGTTCCCGCCGGGGGACTTCCGCAGCCGCTATTTCGCGGGACAGCGCCTCGCCGAGACGGTGGAGCGCGTCGAGAAGCTGCGCTGGCTGGAGCGCCCAGGCAGGACGCTCGCCCAGGCGGCGCTCGGCTTCGTCCTCGGACATCCCGCGCTGTCGTCGGTGATCCCGGGGATCCGCAACCCGCGCCAGGCCGAGGAGAACACCGCCGCCGCCGAGGCCGGACGCCTCACCAGCGACGAGCGGACCCGCCTCCGCGAGCACCGCTGGGACCGCAGCAGCTCCGCCTGATCCGGCGCTGCGCGTTCACCGCGCGATCACCAGCAGGCGCTCCTCGGTCATGTCGTGGATCGCCGAGCGGATGCCTTCGCGGCCGAAGCCGGAGTCCTTCACCCCGCCGTAGGGCATGTGATCGATCCGGAAGCTGGGCGCGTCGTTGATGATCACCGCGCCCATCTCGAGGCGCTCGAAGGCGTCGAAGGTGTGGCCGAGATCGGCGGTGAAGACGCCCGCCTGGAGCCCGTAGATCGAGTCGTTCACGCGCTCCAGCCCCTCCTCGAAGCTCGCCACCCGCTCGATCAGGCAGACCGGCCCGAACACCTCGTCGCAGCTCACCCGCGCATCGCGCGGCACGTCGGTGAGCACGGTCGCCGGCACCACCGCGCCCCGCCGCGGCCCGCCGCACAGCACCTTCGCCCCGCGCGCCGCCGCCTCCTCCACCCAGCGCTCGATCCGCTTCGCGTTGGCCTCGTCGATCAGCGGCCCGACCAGCACCCCTTCGTCGCGCGGATCGCCCGCCCGCACCTCGCGCGCCGCGGCGACGAAGCGCTCGCAAAACTCGGCGAACACGCGCTGGTGGGCGTAGATCCGCTGCACCGAGATGCACTTCTGGCCGGAGTAGGAGAAGGCGCCGTAGATCAGCTTCGGCACCGCGCGCGCCAGGTCGGCGGTCTCGTCGAGCAGCACCGCCGCGTTGCCGCCCAGCTCGAGCACCACGCGCTTCTTTCCGGCGCGCTCCTTCATCCGCCAGCCGACCTGCGGCGAGCCGGTGAAGCTGAGCAGCTTGAAGCGCTCGTCGGTGGTGAGGGCGTCGGCCGCGTCGCGCGTGCAGGGGAGCACCGAGAGGCCGCCCTTCGGCCACGCCGTGCCGTCGATGATCTCGGCGAGGCGGAGGCAGGAGGTGGGCGTCTGCGTCGCGGGCTTGACCACCACCGGATTGCCCGAGGCGATCGCCGGCGCGATCTTGTGGACCGCGAGGTTGAGCGGGAAGTTGAACGGCGCGATCGCGGCGATCGGCCCGATCGGGAAGCGGCGGGTGATCCCGGTGCGCCCGTCGCCCGCGGGCCGGAGATCGAGCGGGATCACCTCGCCCCCGATCCGCCCCGCCTCCTCGGCCGCGAGCTCGAAGCAGTGCACCGCGCGATCGACCTCGGCGCGCGCGTCCCCGATCGGCTTGCCGCTCTCGTCGACCATCCCCTGGGCGACCTCCTCCCGTCGCGCGGAGAGGCCGTGGGCAACGGCGCGGCAGATCGCGGAGCGCTGCCATGCCGGGAGGGCGCGGGTCTCCGCGAAGGCACGCTGCGCGGCGGCGATCGCCTCCTCCACCTCGCGCGCGCCGCACATCGAGACGGTGGCGAAGTGGGCGCCGTCGTAGGGGGCGTGGAGGCGGTTCGGCTCATCGGTGGTGCGCCATGCACCCGCGACGTAGGCGGGGAAGCTGGGGATCATCGTGCGATTGTAGGCGAAATCTACTGCCCGACTCACTCCCCGTACCCAGGGGACGCTGAGGAGCCGCCCGCGGCGGGTCGATCAGGCTCAGAGGTCGCAGATGCCAAGGGTGTTCGGCCAGCCGTTGACGTTGTAGCAGGAGAGCAGGCCGCCGCAGTTGGTGACGCCGGGCTTGCACAGCTTGAGGCAGCCGGCGCCGAGGCAGAGGGTGGCGTTGCCGACGCAGATGAAGCCCGCCTTGCAGTCGTAGTCGGAATCGCAGAGCGCGCACGACCCGCCCGTTCCGATCGCGTGGCAGCCGGTCTGCCCGTTCGGCGTGTTGACGTAGCAGCCGCCCATGTTGCAGCCGCTCTGCGGGGGCACCGGGTTGCAGCCGTTGACCGGATCGGAGCAGACCTTCAGGTTGCCGCCCTGGAGGGTGAAGACGCACTTTCCGCCGCTCTTGCAATCCGCGTCGACCTTGCAGAAATAGCGACACAGGCTGAGCGGGATCAGGGCCGACTCGAAGATGCAGACGGTGCCGGGCACGCAGTCGTCCACGCCCTGCTTGCCGCACGATCCGCCGGCCGGGACATTGCCGGTGGCGACGCACTGCGCCTTGCCGACGGTGGCGCCGCACTTCAGGTTCTGGCAGCAGTTCTGTGCGACCGTGTCGCAGGCGGCGGCGGCGCCCTGGCAGTTCACGGCGAGATCCGGAGGCTTCAGGAGATCCGGAGGTTTCACGAGATCCGGAGTTTTAACCAGATCCGCCGGACTCTTGAGGTCGGGCGGCTTGGCGAGATCGAGGGCCACCGCCAGGTCGTCCTCCCTGGCCAGATCGGCCATCGCGAGGTCGACAGGGACCGACTGGTCGATGGGCATCGCGAGGTCGGGGATCGACGCGAGATCGGGGATCACCGTCAGATCGGGCGGCAGCGATTGATCGGGCGACCCGGCGAGGTCGTCGGGGGCGGTGGCGTCCTGCTCGCTCGTCCCGCCCGCGAGGTCGGCCGGCGCCTTCTGATCACGTGCCACTCCGGCGAGGTCGCCCGCCCCGTCGGCGCCGCCCGAGCTGCCGAGGTCGTCGGCCAGGAAGCCTCCGCGACCGGCCGAGGCGCACCCGGCGAGCGCGAGCATCGCCGAGAGGGGTAGCGCGCGCCACAGCATCGATCCTCCAAGGGGCTTGAAAGGGCCAGGATAACCCACTGCTGTCCGACGGTCAATCGTCGGGACCGGCTCAGAAACGGAACGCGAACGGGAACGGGAACGAAAACGGGAACGGGAACGGGAACGGGAACGGGAACGCTGCGAGCAGGGGCTCAAGGCGAGGCGGGGGACGGCGCGGCGCGGCGGTCAAGGCGGCCGAGCGCTTCCCGGGCGAGCGCCTGGATCTCGGGATCCGGGTGGCCGGTCGCGACGAAGTCGAGGTAGGCGCGCGCCTGGTCGCCGCCGAGGGCGGCCGCGGCGTCGATCACCTTCGGAAGCTCGGCCACGTCATGGAAGCGCGCGGCCTCGGTGATCGGCTTGACCGCGCGCCGATCGCCCAGCTCGACGAGCGCACCGAGGGCACGATCGCGCAGCCGCGCGTCGTCGCACTTCAGCAGCTCGATCAGCGCCGGCACGGCGGCCGTCTCCTTGCGCAGTGCGGCCACACGGATCGCCTCGGCGCGCAGATCGGAGTCGGGTGCGTGCAGGGCAGCGATCAGATCGTCGCGCCCGCCGAGGTGGATCCGGGCCTGATCGGCGAGCCCCTTCAGGACGTCGTCGACGGCGCGCTCGACGTGGGCCCGAACCGCCGCGGCGCGATCGGGCACCTCGGCGCGCTGGTAGATTCGCTCCGCCATCGCCTGATTCACGATCGGCGACTCGCCTACCCGCCCCTCGATCCGCACCAGCCGCGCCTCGACCACCGCGCGCAGGATCCCCTTCTCGTCCACCTCCGTCACCTCCAGGCGCACGTCGACGCGCAGGCGGTAGTCGATGCCCGCCACCGGCGGCGCTCCCAGCACGACGGGCAGCGCATTCGCCGCGCGCAGATCGGCCGCGGCACGCTCCCCGAGGGCGGTCGTATCGACGGTGAGCTTCTCGGCGGGCGCGGTCCGATCGACGACCTTGATCTCGACCAGGCGAGGCGCGGCCGCCGCGGGTGCGGGCGTGCTGCGGGGGCATCCCGCCAGTGCGATAGCGACGGAAAGCAGCACAAGCGCGGCGGCGGCAGGGCGGTTCACGCGCGGATCATACCGCGCCTCCGCCGGATTCGACGGGCCCGCTTCGACCCTTACCTTCTTGCATATGCACGCAACGTTTGCATACAAACCCTTTTCGATCCACAGCAGTTACGCCTAGTTGGCGGCGGCACACGCGGTGCTCAGCAGGTGGGACCGTGTCACCCCTGCGCACCCCTCGGCGCCGCCAGCGCGGCTTCTCGCTGATTGTCGTCTTCCTCCTGATCACCCTGATGGTCGGGGTCGCGGCGATGGTGATGCTGTCGAGCCAGAGCGATCTCCAGATCGCCGGCCAGGATCGCGAATCGATGACCGCCTTTCATGCTGCGGAGGCGGGGGTTGCATTCGCCAAGGACTGGCTGGCCTCCAAGGCGCCGACGCCCGGGCCGACGGCGTTCAGCGTCCTCCTCAAATCGGCAGCGCCGGAGCTTTGCCAGACCGGCGCGAATGTCTATCTCCCCGGAGTGAAACCCAACCGGCCGGCGCAGGCGTACGACACCGCGCGCGGGTCGAGCTTTCAGTTCTGCATCCACAACAATCCCCTCGATCCGGCCTACCCGGGTGGCACCGGGCACCTCGACGACACCGACGGTGCGGTCGCGATCGAGGCGTACGGCTTCGGGCCTGGCGGCGCGGTCAGCCGGATCACCGTCGAGGTGCAGGCGGCGAGCACGTCGAATCACCCGGCGGCGCCGGGCGTGGGGGCCGCGAGCGGCGTGCGCTTCCCGACGACGGTGTGGTCCGAACCATGACCCGAACCCAGCGCGGCGCGACGCTGATCGAGGTGCTGATGACCCTCGCCGTGGTGGTGGTGGGGATGCTCGGCCTGTTCAAGGCGATCAGCGCGGCGAACCAGGGCTCGTCGGCGGCGCAGCGCTTCCTCCAGGGGCAGGCGCGGGCGCAGCAGGTGATCGAGGCGATCCGCAACGCACCGGCGACGCCGCTGAACGTGCTGCAGTGCCTCGCCCAGAAGGGGAGCGCGGCCACCGTGGCCGATTGGACGGTCTGCGAGGTCGCCTGCCTGAACGATCTCCAGGTGCTCAGCGTCGCTGCGTCCGCGCAGGGCTGCGTCTTCTCCACCCTCGGCAACTCGGCCCAGGATCAGGACCGGACGCAGCAGAAGTACCGGGTGGTGTTCGATCCCGATGACCCGCAGCGCTCGTCGTGGGTGCAGAACCCGCCGCCTGCACCGCTGGCGTGCCTCGCCGTGCCGTGCCGCCTGTTCGATATCCAGGTGACCATCGGCTGGAACGACAGCGGCTCGTCCGATCCGAACGGCGAAGGTGGCCACCGGATCACGATGCGCCAGGCGGTGTTCCAGTGACGAGGGGATTCTCGCTGGTCGAGGTGCTGGTATCGCTGGCGCTGGGCGGTCTGCTCGTCGGTGGCGCCTTCGAGCTCAACCTCGCGTTCAATCGCCAGAGCGCGCGCCAGCAGAAAGTGGCCGAGATGCACCAGACACTGCGGGTGTCGCGCCAGGTGATCGAGCGCGCGCTTCGCAATGCCGGATTGGGCCTGCAGAGCGGATCGTTGCAGATGCCGGGCGGGGCGCTGGGCTGCGGGCAGCTCTATCCGGTGCAATTCTTCAATCGCAATGCCTACCCGCCAGTGGTGGATTCGATCGCCAATGATGTCGACCTGGATCCCGATTGGCTGATGCTGGTGAGCAGCGCCGACACCTCGGAGGGTCTGGGCTGTCCGCTCGGCTCCTGCGGCGGGAACCTGGGCGGCGCCTTGCAACCGGTGCGCGTGGCAATGACCGAGGACTTCACGACCCTCGCCGCCGGGGGCGGCAATCTGGTGGTGGTCGTCGACGGCACCGTTCCGGAGCCTGCCCCGCCGCTGCCGGTGCCGCGGATCAACTGCGTCCTCGCGATCACCGGAATCAATCCGGCGGCGGGACCGGGCCAGCTCACCTACGCCGCGCCAGGATGCCCTGGCGGTCCGTGCAACCCGGTCGCCCTCCCCTTCCCCGCGCCGGTGCGCAAGCTCAACGGGACCGGCAGCGCGGTGCCGGCGGTGACCCTCTTGCGCGTGCAGCGGGCGGGCGACCCGGCGATCGCGAACTGCCCGGCACCCCCTTGCCTGATGGCGTCGTTCGCCGGCATCGGGGAGCCGCCGCGGTGGCAGATGGTCGCCGAGTTCATCGAGGACCTGCAGATCGCGATCCTCCTCAACGACGGCCGCGTCTGCGGCACCCGCGATCCGGGCTCGGGCGCGCTCTACTCAGTCGACGATCCGGCGATCTGCGATCCCCGCGCGGCGCGCGCCGTCCGCTTCAGCCTGACGGTGCGATCGAGCTCGACGGTGCCCGGCTTCGGCCTCGGGACCTTCGGCGGGATCGAGGACGAGCCCGCCAGCGACGGCGCACCGCTCGGCCTCGCGCCGGACGCCTTCCTGCGCCGCACCGTCACCGCCGAGGTCCAGTGGAGGAACAGCCTGTGAGGGAACCATGCGCCTGATTGTTTTCGTGCTCGCCGCGCTCGCGCCACCGACGGCAGCCCTGGCCGAGTGTCCACATCCCTACCTGCCGCTCCCCGCCGGCACGACCTGGGTCTACGAGGTCAGCGGGCCGATGCCGGGGCGGCTGAGTCTGACGGTGCGCGTACCACGACGTGGTTCGGAAGGGACGTCGGGATGGTCGGCTTCACCGACGGGGACAAGACCATGACGCTGGTCCGCTTCACGCGCCAGTAGAGCGACGGTGGGCGCTACAGCTGCTTGAGCAGGATGATCAGATCGTCGCCCGGCTTGTAGAAGTCGCGAAACCGCGCCACCTCCGGGTAGTCGTGGCGGAGGTAGAAGCGGTGCGCCGCGCCGTAGTCCTCCTGGTGGGAGGTCTCGACGCGCACGCAGCGAGCGCCGCCCACGCGAAGCTCCCCCTCCATCGCCAGGACCAGCGCGCTACCCACGCCGCGGCCGCGCAGGCCCGGATGCGTCGCGATCCAGTAGAGGTCCCACGTGCGATCGGTCATCGGCGTCGAACCGAAGCAGATGTAGCCGGCGACCCTCCCCTCCAGATCGGCCACCCGGACCCAGTAGTCTCCGTCGGGGCTAGCGAGCGCGCCGTCGATCAGCTCGAGCGCGCACTGGACCTCGCCCGGCGGGAACAACCCGTCCCTCGTGATCAGATCGTGCAGCGACGCGCGATCGCCGGGCCGGAGGGGCCGAATCGAGGGCGAGGGCGGCAGCGTCGACGAGTGCTGCCGGGGGAGCGGCGGTTCGGTGAGGCTGGGCATTGCGATGTCTCTCCAGGGCCACCAGGCAGATCCGCTCGACAAGCTGCTCGTAGGAGAGCCCGCTGTAGCCGCCGGCCCGGCTGAACCCCGCGCCGTCGGTGAGATCGCAGTTCGGGTTGACGTCGATCACGTAGGGCGTGTCGTCGGCGGCGAGGCGGACATCGACGCGGCCGTAGTCGGCGAGGTCGAGCGCCTTGAAGGCAGACTGGGCGGCGCGCTCGACCCGCAGCCGCACCGCATCCGAGAGGAAGCAGCGCGTCGGGCGGGTGCCGAGGAACTCGGGTGACGTCGGGTCCCACTTGCCGGAGTAGGAGACGATCCGCGGCAGGCCGGCGGGCAGATCGGTGAAGTCGATCTCGTGCATCGGCAGGGCAGAGGGCGGGTCGTTGCCGAGGAGCGAGACGTAGAGCTCGCGTCCCTCGATGAAGCGCTCGACCAGCGCCGGCTGGTGCAGCGCGTGGACCACATGGGCCACCGCCGCGTCGAGGGCGGCCCGGTCGTGCACCACCGATGCGCTGGAGATCCCGACCGAGGCGTCCTCGCGCGTCGGCTTGACGATCAGCGGGAACGGCAGGCCGCACTCGCCAGCGACGGAGGTGAGGGTCACCGCATCGGGCGTAGGGACGCCGGAGTCGCGCAGGAGCGCCTTCGCGCGATCCTTGCGCAGCGCGATCCCGAGCGCGACCGGGCCCGATCCGGTGTAGGGCACACCCATGAGATCGAGCAGCGCCGGGAGCACCACCTCGTGGCGTGCGTCGGTGCGCAGCGACTCGCAGAGGTTGAACACGACGTCGGGTGGATCGTCGCTGAGCAGGCGGATCAGTCGACCGATCCCCGCGCAGTCGAGGCCGTCGACCACGGGGTGATGGCCGCGCCTTGCGAGCGCACCGGCGACCCCGCGCGCGGCGATCTCCACGTCGGCGCCCGACGAGTAGGCCGGATCCTCGGGCGGCAGATTGGAGAAATCGGTGTTGTGGAGGAGGAGGACGCGCAAGCCGGACGAGCGGGGAATCATCACCTGGCGTCCCCGCTACCGCGCGACGGATCGGACGCTCTCATGTCGCCATTCTTGCGGAGCGACTCCAGGAAAGCAACGAATGATCGGGCCGATCGGGGGGAGTTTTCTCCTCCACCCCGCGGCGCGGGGAACCTTGGGTGAGGGAGTCCACTCACCGCTCCTACCGTCGCTGCAGCGGCTGGATCCGTGCGCCGGGCGACGGCGAAGTCGGGCCGGCGACCGCGGGAGCCGCGCTGGCGATCGGCGAAGCGATCTCCCGCCGCTCGAGCGCCCGGGGAGATCTCCCCAGCGCGGTGGCCAGCGCAATTCCGAGGCGCGGCGCGATCACGTCGAGCGCCTCGGAGTGTCCCGTCAGGTCGGCGATCGATGTCACGCCAGCGTCGTGGAGGCCACACGGAACGATCACCGCGAAGTCCGAGCTCGGCGTGGTGACGTTCAGTGCGAGGCCGTGGATCGCCACGCGGCGACTGACGTGAACGCCGAAGGCCGCGAGCTTGCGATCGCCGACCCACACGCCAGCGCGCTCGCGTCGAAAGACCGCGTCGATCCCCAGCGGGCGCACCGTCTCGATCACCGCGCGCGCCATCCCCTCGACGTGCGCGACCACGCCACGGCCGATCCGCACCACGGGGTAGGCCACGAGCTGCCCGGGACCGTGGTAGGTCACGTCCCCGCCCCGGCTGGTGACCACGCGATCGACGCCGCGCGCCGCGAGCGCCGCCTCGTCGAGCAGCACGTGGGCGGGGTCGGAGGAGCGGCCGAGCGTGACCACCTTGGGGTGCTCGAGGAGGAGGATCGTCTCCCGGCCCTCGCCGGCCAGCACCAGGCGGCGCAGCTCCTCCTGAAGCGCCCAGGCGACGCGGTACTCGACCCGCCCCAGCCAGACGACTTCGACCTCTTCCAGGTGCTAGGCCTCGGTGAGCTCGGCGAACAGCTCCACGTCGAGCGCGTCCACCTCGACCGCTCGCTTGATGACCCCGACGCCATGGCGCAGGCAGAGCGTCGCCAGCCCGTCGCCATCGTAGAGCTCGACGGCACCGCCGCTGCCCGCGCCTGCCGCCAGCTCGGTGGTGGCCTCCGCCCCGGCGCGCCCGGCGGCGAGCAGGAGCCCTTCGTCGAAGCCGCGCGCGATCCCGGCGCGCAGCTCGCTCACCGAGGCGCTCTTGAGCTCGCCCTCACCGGGCCGCACCGCGATCAGCACCTTGATCCGCTGCGCTCCGATCGCGCGTTCGCCACCCAGGTAGAGACGCCCCTCGCCCCGCTTGACCACGTCGACGTTCTGCACCCCGATGCGCTCGAGAAGCAGGCGCCCGAGCACCTCGAAGGCCTGCGGCGAGAGACGCGCAATGCGGCGGTGCAGCGCGACCCGTGTCGCCTCCGACAGGCGCGTGGCCCGATCGGCGAGGTCGCGCTCGTACTGGAACAGCTCGCTCTCCAGCTTGCGATCGCCAAGCTGGTAGTTGCTGCCGCCGGTCGGCTTCACCCGCGCGCGCTGCCCGCTCCCCTCGCGCTGGCGCATCTCGGCCAGCACCGCCACGCGCACCAGCCGCCACAGGTCGGCCGGCTCGCCCCGCATCAGCTTGCGCTTCAGCGCCAGGTCGACGATCTGCTTCACGTGCTGCGGCCGACCATCGCCGCCGCGCAGCACCTCCACGACTGCGTCGAGGGGCGTTCCGCTGCTCGACGACGCAACGGGGACCGACATCGGAGCCGGAGGGCGCGCCGCGACGGCCGGCGCATGCGGCGCGGAGGCGGCGGGCGGTGCGGGCTGGGGTCGTGCGGACGGGGCCGGATGCCCCTCCGCGGCCGGGGCGGCTCGCCTTGGCTCGTGGGGCTTCGCGCCCCGCTCGCGACCGCGGTGGCGCTCCCCGCGACGATGGCGCCCGCCGCCCTCGAATACCGGGCGGTGATCCTCGCCGCGCACCAGCTCTTCGGTGCCGAAGGCAGGCGCGATCATCGGCCCGCGATGGGCGTCGAGCTGCTCCGAGAGCTCCTCGTCGATCGCCTCCGAGCCGGAGAGGTCGACCGCCACGGCCGCACCGGGCGCGTCCCCACCGGGCACCGCCGCCTGCTGCGGGTTGTTGATCAGGCTCGGTGAAACCGGACCCTCCAGGCGCACCGGGGCGGGCGACGCATCTTGCCCACGCGCCTCCGGGGACGTCGGCACCGCGCGCGCCGCAGCCACCAGCGCCGCCGCCTCCGCGAACGAACGACGCTCGGGGCCTGGTCCGGGCGATTTTGCCGTCGCGGCAGGCACGAACGGCGGGGAGGGGACGATCGCCTGCTGCGGCTGCTGCGGCGACTCCGCTGCCGGCTCGGGCGCTCCGGTCTCCCGCTTCTCCTCCGCACCGTCCTGGCCGTCGCTGTCGGACCCATCGTCCGAGGCGGCGGCGGCGGTCCCCGTCCCCTCGACGCCCTCGCCGCGTCGGCGTCGACCCCGGCCCCCCCGCCGGCGACGACGCTTGTGGTCCTCGGCCGCGGCGGGATCCGCGGCTTCACTCCTCGCCGACGGAGTCACGGCGGCGGGTGCGCCCTCGCTTCCCTTCTCGGCGGCCTTCGCCAGCGTGGGAACCTGGACGGCCGACGGCACCTTCTCCGCCGGCGCATAGGAGTGCAAGCCGAAGATGCCGGGCTTTTCGCGCGTCAGGGGCCCCGTCGGATCCTTGCGAAGCGCGTCGCTCAACCGCTGCTGCATCGTCACCTCGGGCGTGCGCCCGACGACGGTGAGCAGGTTCTCCTTCAGTGCAATCTCGGTGAGGGTCTTGAAGTGCAGCGGCTTGCCCTCGCGCTTCAGGATGGCGATGGCCGCTTCGACGAATGTCATGTGGGGTTCCCCGATGGCTACGTGGCCGTCCCCCCCCACGATCGTTCGGGATTCGTATCGCGCGCACCCGGGGGTGTCAAGCCCGAGGCCGTGCGATCGTCCTCCGATCGCCCGGTCCATGAGTCAAAAACTTGCGCCGACGGCGCGGGGCCGGTAGGGATCGATGACACGGAGCGCGTGTCACCCAAGGCGCGCGCTCCGACGGAGGGGCCCTTCGCCAGCCGGCGAAGCCACGGCACACAGCTTGCGGAAGACGAAGAGCGGAGGAGCCTGCATGGACCAGTCTCGACGGATCGGCGTTCTCATCGGCGGCAGGTCCCCGGAGCGGGAGATCTCGCTGCGCTCCGGCGAAGCGATCGTCGCGGTGCTGCGCGAGCAGGGCCACGACGCGGTGCCGATCTACGTCGACCACGACCTCGACCTCGGGCTGCGCCAGGAGCGCATCGAGGTCGCCTTCATCGCCCTCCACGGACGCGGCGCCGACGGACCGGTCCAGGGCCTCCTCGAATCGCTGGGCATCCCCTACACCGGTTCGTCGCTGGCCGCGGCGGCGCTGGCGGCCGACAAGCTGAAGTCGAAGGAGCTGCTGCGCCTGCACAACCTGCCCACGCCCGCCTACTACTGCCACTCGCGCGGCCTCGGCGAGCCCGTCGACCAGCACGGCTCCTTCGGCTTCCCGTGCGTGGTCAAGCCGCGTGCCGGCGGCTCGGGGGTCGGCGTCTCGCTGGCGCACGACGTGGACGAGCTGGAATCGGCGGTGGAGACCGCGCTGCGCTTCGACGACGATGTCCTGATCGAGCGACACGCCGGCGGCCGCGAGGTGCAGGTGGCGATCCTCGAAGGGCAGGTGCTCGGGGTGGCGGAAGTCGTGCCCGAGCGCGGCGTGCTCGATTACGCCGCAAGGTACACCTCCGGGCGGATGCAAATGATCGCCCCGCCGCGGCTCGGCGCCGAGCGTCTGCGCGGGGTGGTCACCCTCGCCCTGCGCGCCCACCACCTCTTTGGCTGCGACGGGGCGACGCGGGTCGATCTGATGGTCTCGGAGCGCGGCAACGAGACCCTGCTCGAGGTGGAGCCGTTTCCGGAGCTGACCGGGTCATCGCTGGTGCCCCGCCTCGCGCAGATCTCCGGTCTCTCCTTCGCCGACCTCGTGGAGCGAATCCTCGAGGGTGCGCGCCTCCACGCCGGCCGCCGGATGCGCGAGCGCCGCACCGATTCCATCGGCTGGGGCGGCCTCGATCGTCGCGCCGTCGGCACCGCCGACAGCCACTGAGCGCCGAAGCGGGCTACACGCCGATGAAGAGGCGGTTGCCGAAGTTCCGTTCGAGCTTGCTGTCGAAGATCTTGCGCGCGGCCGACTCGACGTCGTAGGCGACGCGCTTGAACTCGAAGATCCGCGTGGTGGAGTCGTAGGTCACGTAGCTCGCCCGCGGGTCGTAGTCGCGCGGCTGCCCGACCGATCCGACCGAGATCACGTAGCGCATCCCCTTGCGGACCTCGAAGCGCGTCGCCACCACCTCGTGCACCTCGTCGCGGTCGAGCGCGAACGCCTTGCAGAGGTGCGAGTGGCCGATGAAGGTCACGTCGGCGAGCTTATCGAAGTCGGGCAGGCAGCGCGCCGCCTGCTCGGGCGCAAAGATGTACTCGAACTCCTCGAGGTTCACCGGCGAGCCATGGCAGAAGCCCATGTGCTCCTGCCGCCGCTCGTAGGGGAGCGTCTTCAGCCACGCCATGTTGGGCGCGGTGAGCATCGACGCGTGCAGGTCGAGCGCGTTGCGCGCGGCGTCGTAGTAGTAGCTGTAGTCCATCCTCCCGGCGACCGCGGCGTCGTGGTTGCCGAGGATGGTGAAGGCCGCCACCTCACGCACGATGTCGCAGCACTCGTTCGGGTTGGCACCGTAGCCGACGGTGTCGCCGAGGCACACCAGCTGGTCAAGCTTCTCCTCACGCAGCTTCCCCATCACCGCGCTGAGCGCTTCAATGTTGGAGTGCGTGTCTGAGAAGATCCCGATTCTCATCAAATGCAGCCGAGTTGAAGAATTATATCAGGGGCCACGCTCTCTCGGCAAGCGTGACGTCGGGCGAGTGGACTCGGCGACCATCGGCCCGGGGTCGTCGTCGACGAGATCCGCGTCGTCATCGACCACCTCCAGATCGTCCTCCGAGAGCTCCATCGTCCCGCCCAGGGCGTCGAAGAAGCGGCGCGAGAAGCCCCGCACCACGGTGTTCTCCGACAAGGGCGCACCGCCACGTACCTCGGCGTCGGCCCCCCGCACCTCCTCCTCCAGTTCCAGGGCGCGCCGCGCCGCCGCGCCCGACAGCGGATCGCGCCCGGCGGCCAGCATCTCGACCGGGCCGCGCACGCCGCGGAGGAGCACGTGGGCGAGCGCCCGGGCGATCCGGTCCCGCCCCTCGGCGTCCGTCTCGCGGAGGCGCAGCACCAGCGGCATCACCGCCGCCGCGCCGAGATCACCGACGGCGCGCGCCACCTCCGGCCAGATCTCGGTCGGCTCGTCGATCAGCTGCCGCGCGAGCGTCTCCGCGGCCGCCGCGCCACCGAGCGCGCCGAGTGCGAGGGCGCACCCCTGGCGGACGAACGATTTGCGGCTGCGCAGCCCTTCGACGTAGTGGCGCTCGGCCGCCTCGCCGAACACCGTCAGCGATGGCAACACGCGGTTCGCCTCGGCGCGGGTCATCTTCGGTATCGCCGCGAACACGGCGCCGATGCCGGCGAGATCGCGCCGCTCGCAGATCGCCAGCGCGGCCTCGCGCCTTAACTCCCGGCGCTCGAGGCAGGCGACCAACTCTGCCACCGGCAGGGTCCTGAGGTCGGTGCCCCCGCTGGCGACGGTGCGCGCCCGCCGCTCCGCCGCCTGAGCGAGCCGCAGCGCGCGGGCGTCCAGGACCACGCCGGCCGCATGGCACTCCGCGGCCAGGAGGCGCCAGTTCTCGGCCTCCTCGCCCGGCGAGAGATCGTTTTGCCGGATCCGCTCCCCCACCAAGGCGAACGCCGCCACCTGGCGCTGCAGCACCTCGGGCCACTCCGTCGCCTCCTGGGCCTCGGCGAGCACCTTCAGCATCAGCGCGCGCGGGGCGTGAATCCCCTGCTCGATCGCCGCCCGGACCACCTCGGCGCGCGCGCCGCGCCACTGCGCGAGCGGGAACGAGCGCGTCTCGACCAGATAGGCCTCCGCGCCCGGCTCCGACCAGCGGCTGACCGTCGCCACCGACTGTCGGAGCGCGGCCGGTGAATCGAGCGGCCCGAGTTCGACGTCCGAGAGCGCGACGTGGATCCGACCGAGACGATCGAAGCTGGGCGCCTGGAAGAGGGCCACCGCACGCTCGAAGCTCCGCGCTGCCTGGGCGATGCGTTGAAAGGCCTCCTTCGCCTGGATCAGCAGCCGCTGCGCGTTCTCCTCGAGCGGCGCAGCGACGGCGCGCACCACCACCGGCAGGTAGTCGGCATCGTAGAGGTGCAAGGTGATCGCGGCCTCCCGCGCGAAGGCATCGAACAGCGCGCGATGGGCGGCACGGGCCACGTCGAGGGGCACCTGCACCGTGGGATACGTTCCGTCGCTGCCGCGGGGCGCGAGCACGGTGACGACCAGCAACGGGTAGGACGGGAGGCGATGGAGCTGGAGCCGCAGTTCGAGCGGCGCGCCGATCAGCTGCTCGAGTTCGGCGCCCCCGAGCGCAGCGCACACCAGGACCCGCTCATCGGCCAGCAGCCCGGCGGGCCCCTCGCGATTGGCGATCCAGCGCTCCAGCCCGGCGGCGCGGGCGTCGGGGACCGGCAGTCGTACCCGGGTGCGACCGGTGTCGGGCTCGGGCTCCTGCGCGGCGGCGCCGGCCAGCGCGGGAGCGGGTGTCTCGTCGCCTTGGGGGTCGGGGCGCGGCGTGTCGGCGTCGATCGGTGGGGGCGCCACGCGAGTCCCCTCGGCGGGCTCCATCGGATGGACCAGCGCGCCCAGCTCCGCCACCCCGAAGGCGACCTCGAAGCGCCGGACATATTCCGGCGGCGGGGCGCGGTCGGCCGCCAGGCGCGTGTAGTAGCGGGCGCGCTCCTCGAGCTCGCGATGGCGCAGCGCGTCCGGGAGCATCAGCACCAGGCGCTCGGCGATCGGATCGTGGTAGACCACCGACGCCGACACCTCGCGCTCGACGCCGCACGCCGGGCAGCGCCCGCGGTTGAGCTTGCCCGCGCAGAGCGCTCGCCCGGCCTCGGGATCCGCGCGCGTGTCGACGGCTCGCCACACCTCCACGGGGAAGCGCTCCCCGCACGGACAGGCGTAGATGCAGCGCGAGCGGCGGCTGGCGGCGCTCGCGCCGAGGTACCCGCGCGGGACCCCCGCCGCAGGACGGGGCGGGCTGGAATAGGCCATCGCGGCATTATCCGTCGACGGAGATGCGGGGTAAAGATCCTTGACTCCCCACCCTCGCCGGCCAACATTCCGCGCATGACCTCCCCGATCGCCCGCGTCGCCGAGTTCGCGCTCACCGCGGCCGAGTACGTTCGTCGCGCCCTCGCCGTCGAGCTCGACGGCAGCACCGAGTCGCTCGCCTTCGTCGACCACTACATCTCCCACACCGTGCGCAAGGGAGGCGAGGGCGACGTTGCGGACGAGCTGCTCGAGCTGATCGCCCCTGCGCTCGGCGCCTACTTCGGCGAGGTGGTGACCGCGCGCCTCGGCGGCACCTGGCACGCGCTCTCGGAGAACCCCGCGGACTGGACGATCACCCTCGCCACGCCGTCGGGGACGCTGCTCTGCACGTTCCACCCGGTCGGGATGGCGGCGCAGGCGATCCGCGGCGGCGACATCGAGGAGTACGACGCGTCGGTGACCGCGCCGCGCGAGCTGTCAGGCCCGCTCGCGGACGCCCTCGCCGCGGTCAGCCCCGTCGCGGCGGACTATTTCTACTCGCTCACCGGCCGCCTCGAGTCGCTCGAACACATCGTGGATCTGCTGGTCGAGCTCGACCGCGCGAGGGACGGAGGGCGGGCAGCGACGGCAGAGGATCCGGATCTCCGTTAGAGCGTCGCTGCGAGGATCAGGGTGCCTTGTCCAGTCGGATCTCGCCGTTCGCGCTCACCAGCTCCAGCGAGGCGCCGCCGCCGTTGAACTG
This sequence comes from Myxococcales bacterium, assembly GCA_009692555.1. Lineage (GTDB taxonomy): Bacteria > Myxococcota_A > Polyangia > Palsa-1104 > SHYY01 > SHYY01. The sequence continues at coordinate 14,235 of SHYY01000057.1, read as the reverse complement.
GCCGCGCAGCAGGCCGGGGCGCTCCTCCACACCGTCGAGCGCGAACTGATTGCGGACCGCGCGCGCCCGGGCGAGCAACCGGAACGGGCTCGGCCGCAGGACCAGTCGGAGATCCCCGTCGTGGGCACGGAGCTCGTAGCGACCGCCTGCGCGCAGCGGACCGACGAAGAGGATGGTCCCGACGGTGGTGCGCAGCCGGACCACCGGAGCCCGCACCTCGCGGGCGGTGATCTGCCCGCGATAGACCGTGGCGTCGACCGTCTCGCCGTCGATCGACTCGAGATCGATATCGCCGGCCACGCCGCTCATCGCCAGCCGCCCATGGATCCCCTGCATCGACTGCTTGCCGTCGAGGGAGCGGGTGTCGACCGGCCCGGTGATGTCGGCGGCGCGGATCTCACCCTGCTCTGACGCCAGGCGCGCGCCGGAGCGGAAGCCGGAGGCGTCGATCTCACCGGAGAAGGTGGTCGCCAGGACCGTCATCTCGCGCGGTGCATCGATGGTGAGGTTGATCCTCGCGCCGTCGAGCGGGACCGGGTGCCAGGTGTCGTCGGCGAGGTAGACGCCGGCGGTCACGTCGAGGCGGCCGCCCTCGAGGTTGACCCGCACCTTCAAGCGATCGAGCAGGCCGCCCGAGCGGGCGCGCTTCTCGGCGACGATCCGCACCTCGGGCCGCTCCCAGCCGCGCAGCCGCACCGCTCCGAGCGGGTTGCGCACGGTGAGCGCCTCGCCCGCCGGCATCGGAAGGAAGACCGCGTTGCCCTCCATGTCGTCGGCGGCGGCGAGGCGAGCGCACAGGGCGATCGTCACCAGGACAGCGATCCGGGCGGCGCAGGGGGTCATGGATCCACCGCCGCGCTGCGGAGGAGCGACTCCTGGAACAGCGCGATCTCTCGCCGGTAGGAGCCGAAGAGCTGCTCCTGGGCGTCGGGATCGGCCGGGCGGGCGTGGGCGAGGTCGCGGTGCTGCAGGAGAGTGCGATCGAGGGCGGCGAGCGATTGATCGTAGGCGGCCCGTCGCGCCTCGGGCCAGCGATCGCGCTCGCGGGCGGCAATGACGCGGAGGTCGGCGATCGCCTGGAGGTAGTGCTCCTCGGCCTGGCCGAACTGCGCCTGCGCGTCGCGGAGCAGCACATCGTCGCTCGGCGCCGGTGGACGGAGCGCGCGCGCCGCCAGGCCCGCAACGACCGCCGCCAGCGAGACCGCCGCCAGCGACGGCACGAGCCAGCGCAGGCGCGGCATCGTGAGGAGCGCGCGTAGACCGGAGGGGCGGCGGACGGGCGGATCGAGACGCGCCTCGATGCGGGCCCACAGCGCATCGGGTGGCGCTGGACTCGCCAGGGACGCGGCGGCCGCCACCATGCGATCGAGCTCGTCACGCACCCGCCCACACCCGGCGCACGAGCCGACATGAGAGGTCACCTCGGCCGCCTCGCTCCCGACGAGGTCACCGTCGCGGAGCGGCGAGAGGAGCGCCTGGCAATGGCGGCAGTTCATCACAGCTCGCTGGCGCCCCGGCGATCGCCGTTTCCGTTCCCGTTCCCGTTTCCGTTCCCGTTTCCGTCGCTGCGCTCCCCCGCCAGCGCCGGCCCCAGGAGGCCGCGCATCTTCGCCCGCGCCTTGTGGAGCTGCGACTTCGAGGTGCCGATCCGGCAGCCGAGGATCTCCGCGATCTCCTCGTGCTGAAGCCCTTCGATGTCGTGAAGCACGATCACCGCGCGATAGCCCGCCGGCAGCTCGCGCAGCGCCGCCTCGAGCCGCTCCCGGATCCGCGGATCCCCGTCGACGGCGCTCGGGTGAGGCGGGGCGGGAACCGACTCCAGCACCTCCTCGGGGACCTTTCGCCGATCCCGCGATCGGCTGACGTGCGAGAGCGCCGCGTTCACCGCGAGCCGGTAGAGCCAGGTGCCGAGCAGCGCGTCGCCGCGGAACTTGTCGAGGGCGCGGAAGGCCTTCAGGAACACGTCCTGGGTCAGCTCCTCCGCCTCCTGCGCCCCGGCGATGCGGGCGGTCAGCGCGAAGACGCGCCGGTGGTAGCGCTGGTAGACGGCATGCATCGCCGCACGGTCGCCCGCCAGACAGGCCGCGATGAGCAGCGCCTCCTCGCTGCGCGGGCTGCCGGCAGCAGTTGCCTCGGTTGCTTGCCGTGCTCGCTGCGTGTCGGCCAGCGCCGAGGGCAGGGCACGAGGTCTAGAGGGTCCCATGGCAAGCTCGTACACCCGCGTTGGAGCCGCGAAGCCGGGCCGCGGGTTGCCTGCGCATCATTTCCTGAGGAGGCGATCGAAGATGCCCTTGCGCTTCTGTCGGCGCATCGCCACCACGCGGAGCTCGCTCCATGCCTCGGTGAGGCCGCGATCGAGGCGCAGCGCCTTGCGCAGCTCGATGTAGGCCTCGTCGAGGAAACCCTCTTCTTTCATCAACTTGCCATAGTAGAGATGGGCGCGTGCGCACTCCGGCGACTGCTCGACCGCCTTGCGCAGCTCGGAGCGCACCTGGGGCAGCGTGGCCTGTCCCGCGCACACGCGCGCCCAGGCCAGGAGCGCACGCGGCTCGCCCGCTTCGGGGTGAAGCTGCACGGCGCGGGTGAACGCCTCCACCGCTCCCGGGAAGTCGCGGCGCCGAAAGCGATCCTCGCCCGCCACCAGCGCCGCCTCGCCGTCGAGGATCGCCTGCACCTTGGCGTGGTCACCGGTGTTCTCGGTGGGCGTGTTCAGCTCGGAGAGGTAGGCTGCGCGGCGCGTATCGTCGCGCAGCATGGAATAGGCTTCGTTCAGGCGGGAGCAGATGCGGGTGGCGTCGTTGCGGAGGCCGTCGTAGGCCGACCCGGCGAAGCGATCGGGGTGGAGCACCTTGGTGGCGAAGAGGTACGCCGCCTTCACCGCCGCGCCGTCGGCGTCGCGGGGCAGACCGAGCACCTCGAAGAGATCGCCGCGATCGATCAGCTTGGTCTTGGCGGCGAGGATCGCCCGCATCGCCGCCACGTCCGAATCGGCGGGGCGCTCGGGCCGCATCGCCGCACCGGGCGAGGTGGTGGGCGATGGCGTGGCCGACGGGGTGGGCGTGACCGGCCCGGATCCGACCAGCGGCGAAGGCGCCATCGCGGTGAGCTGCTCGGGCGGGAAGGCCTCCTCCTCCTGGGGCTGCGGAGTCCGGCGCGGCCCGGTCGCCATACCGGGCTGGCCCGCCGAAACGGTGAGCTCGAGCGTCTCGGTGAAGAAGAGGGTGCACACCACCGCGCGCACCGCGTCGGGTGACTGCCCGCTGGCGCCGATGACGTGCTCGATGGTGACCGGCCGCTCGCGCAGCGCACCGACGATCTTCGCATCGGTGGCGGTGAAGCCGAAGCGCGAGAGCACGGTGTCATCGGCGACCAGGCGGATCGCCTTTCCAGCGAGGGGCGCGAGCGCGGCGCGCACGCGATCGGGCAACCATCCGGCGCGCAGCCCCTGGTAGATCGCCCGGCGCGGCTGGGTGCGCAGGAGCTGGCCCTCGATGCCCACCCAGTGCTCCCCCGACTGGATCGCGAACTCGCCGTTCTCGATGGAGAACAGCCGGTGCAGCCGGCGACGGATCTGCAGCCGCAGCGCCTCCTGGAGCTGGGGCATGGTGACCGTGCCGGCGGCGACCAGCGACTGGCCGAACAGCGCACCGTCGGCGATGCAGGTGTCGATCACCTTCCTGTAGGTGGCCTGATCGATCAGGCCCGCCTCGAGCAGGACCTGGCCGAGCTGCTCGCACTGGTCCCCGACCGTCACGCCGGTCGGGTAGCCCTGCCGGACGTACACCTCGGCGTTCACGTCGCTGCTGATCAGGGAGAGGATCCCGGTCAGGCGCTCGCGGTACATCCCGTAGACGAGCTGCGGGAGAGGCTCCTCGAACAGACTTCCGCTGCGCACGAGAATCATCGCTGCTGCCTCGGTGGACCCAGAGCCTGTGAGAGAATCCCTCCCGTCGCCTCGCAACCGATCCGCGGCGCATCGCTTCGTTGCTCGGTCCGAGACTCACTCATAGGCTCTCACGCCCCAAGAGTACCCCAACCGCGGCGCCGGTGCAGCCATAACCGCGACGCGGCGTGCTAGGCTCGCGCGTCCCATGGGCCCGCTGGTATTCCTCTGCTTCTTCCTCTCCGGTGCGTCGGGGCTGGTCTTCGAGATGGTGTGGACCCGCGAGCTGACGCTGGTCTTCGGCTCGACGACGCTGGCGATGGCGACCGTGCTCTCGGTGTTCATGGGCGGCCTCGCGCTCGGCAGCCTGCTTGCGGGAAGGTGGGTCGATCGGCTGCGCGACCCGCTGCGCGCCTACGCCCTGGCCGAGGTGGTGGTCGGACTCTACGCGCTCGCGGTGCCCCTCCTGCTGCGCTTCTATCCTGCGCTGAACGGCCTGATCTGGCGCGCGGTGGGCGATCACTTCGTGGTGCTCTCGCTGTGCCGCTTCGTCGCCACCGCGCTCCTGCTGCTGGTCCCGACGGCCCTGATGGGCGCCACCCTGCCGCTCCTGGGACGCGCCATCGTGCAGCGCCCGGGCGACTTCGGGCTGCTCGGGGTGCGGGTGGGCTCACTCTACGCCGCCAACACCTTCGGCGCGGTGCTCGGCACCTTCCTCGCCGGCTTCGTGCTTCTCCCGTCGCTGGGAGTGGCCGCCACCAACTATTGCGCGGCGGGGACCAACCTCTCGCTGGCGCTCCTGATCCTGCTCGGTCGGATGCGCGCGCGGCGGCGGGCGGAGCGCGAGGGCAGCCTGGAGTCGCTGGCGAGCGCGGTGGAGGGAGCGGTCGGCGAAGGCGAAGACCCGCCTGGCGACGATGGCGACCGCCCTGCCCCGCTCCTGCCGGCCACCCGCCTCCAGCGACGGGTGGCGCTCTACGCCTTCGCCTTCTCGGGCGCGGCGGCGATGGTCTACCAGGTGCTCTGGTCGCGCGCGCTGGCGATCGTGATCGGCTCGTCGGTGTTCTCGTTCGCGCTGATCCTCCTCGCTTTCCTGATCGGACTGGCCGGGGGCGCGGCGATCGTCTCGCGGCTGACCCGCCATACGCGAAGGCCCGTGCTCGCGCTGGCGGTGGTCCATCTGGGCGTGGTGGCGATGGTGATGCTCTCCTACTTCCTGATCGACAAGCTCCCGGACACCTTCGTGGCCCTGCTCCGCGGCGGGGCCTTCTCCGTCGACGGGATCCTCTTTTCGCAGTTCCTGCTGGCGGCGCTGGCGATCCTTCCCGCGACGGTGCTGATGGGCGGCGTGATGCCGCTGACGATGCGGATCTACACCATCGGAATCGAGCGCGTCGGGCGCGACCTCGGCGACGCCTACGCGATGAACACCCTCGGCGCGATCCTCGGATCGTTCGGCGCCGGCTTCGTGGTGCTGCCGTCGCTGGGCCTGCAACGCGGGCTGCACGCCGCGGCGCTCGCATCGGCGCTCGTCGGTGCGGCGCTGCTGCTGTGCGCGGAGCTCCCGTCGCGGCGTCGCCTCCTGCTCGCGCCCGCGGCGGTGATGGCGACGGTGGCGCTGGTGCTGGCGCTGCCCTCCTGGAACCTCGGCCACTTCCAGGCCGGCCTGTTCCGCGTCTCCCTGGCCAAGGAGATCGTCGAGAGCGGCAAGTGGGCGGTGCCCGAGCTGCTCTACTACCGCGACGGCATCGCCACCACCGTCTCCGTCGAGAAGTGGGGCAAGCACATCGCGCTCAAGAACAACGGCAAGGTCGACGCCTCGAACGGCGACGACATGCCGACGCAGATCATGGTCGGCCTGATGCCGCTCCTGTTCCACCCCACCGCGCTCGATCGGCCTCCGCGTGTCGCCGTGGTGGGCTATGGATCCGGCGTCACCATCGGTGCGACCACCCAATTTCCGATCGGCCACGCCGACGTCGTGGAGCTCGAACCGGAGATCATCTACGCCGCGCGCTGGTTCGACGACGTCAATCACCAGCCGGGCAAGAACCCGAAGGTCAACGTGCTGGTCGGCGACGGGCGGAACTTTCTGACCCAGGGTGACGACACCTACGACGTGATCATCTCCGAGCCCTCCAACCCGTGGATCACCGGCGTCTCCAACCTCTTCACCCGCGACTACTGGCAGCTCGCCAAGCGCCGCCTCGCCGACGATGGCGTGTTCTGCCAGTGGGCGCAGCTCTACGAGCTCTCGCCGGGGAACATCAAGACCATCCTGCGCACCTTCAGCGAGGTCTTCCCGTACACCTACGTCTTCTCGGCCGAGGACCTCTCCTCCGATGTGATCATGATCGCCACCAACCACCCGCTGCGGCTCGATCGCGCCCACCTCCAGCGCAATTTCCTCGACCCGACCCTCCGCGCCGAGCTGGCCCGCGCCAACGTGAAATCGGTCGAGGATCTGTTCGCCTACGTCCTCCTCACCCCCGACGAGATCCCTGCGTTCACCGCGGGCGCCGCCACCAACACCGACGACAACGCGCTGATCGAGTTCAGCGCGCCGCGCGATCTGCTCGGCTACATGCGCTACGACCCGTACCTGGCACGGGTGTACGGATCCGATTGGCCCTACGGCCACTTCGACGCCTACCTGACCGGCCTCGGCGAAGGGGCGGAGCGCGGGAAATCGGAGGGGCGGATCGCCGAGAGTCTGATCGCGCACGGCAAGCGCGGCGCTGCGTCCCGCTTCGTCGTCCGGGCCAAACGGCACGACGGCGGGGCCGCCTACCAGCGGGCGGCGCGTCTCTCGTCGCTGCTCGAGATCAAGGCCCAGGGCGATCCCGAGGTGGCGCTCTTCTCGAGCGAGGACCCGAGCGATGCCCCGTTGGTGCCCAAGGGGCTCGACGCGGCGCACCAAGCCGACTTCGCGCGCGAGCACGCGTTGGTCGAGCAGGAGGTCCACCACCGCCGCTTCGCGCATGCGCTGGAGGCGATGAAGGGCTGGCCGGAGAGCCACGTCGACGAGGGAGGGAAGGACCTGCAGCTCCTCACCGGGTTTCTCCTCTACAAGGACGAGCTGGAGGACGACGCGATCGCGCGGCTCAGGCCGCTCGCCGCCGACGCGGAGTACGTCAAGCGGCGCCCGGCGGTGCTCTACTACCTCGCGCGATCATTCTATGGCGAGGCGCTCTACGAGGCCGGGACCCGCGAAATGAACCGCTACCTCGACGCCCTCGGCGAGCCCCGGTGAGCCTCATCGGAGTTCGTTCGCGCGGACCGATTTTCGACTACCATGCAGGCATGAGGCTGTCCGTCCTGCTGCTGGCCCTCGCTGCCGCCCTCCCTGCGGCGGCCGAGCCGTCCGGGCGCCCCACCACCCTGCTCGAGGACGACATCCAGGGGAACAAGCGCACCAAGATTGATGGGGCGGCGGGGGATCTCGACGCCGAGCTCGAGCAGGCGCTCGGGGGCGGGGCGGGCTTCTCGACGGGCGAGCTGGAAAAGATCGAGGATCGCCTGCGCGCCGCGCTCCGCAGCGAGCGCCCGCGGGCGACGGCGAAGCTGGTGGTGTTCATCTACCCGGGCCGGGTCAACGTGCAGAAGCTGCGCGCTCTCGCCGAGGTGTTCGTCGACGTGGAGCTGGTGATCGATCCCTGCGAGCGCTCGGTCTGTCGTGAGGCGGTGGGGCGACACATCGAGCTGGTCGGGCGCAGCGTGCTCAAGGCGGTTCACGCGCGCGCCAACTACAAGCTGGTCTTCAAGTCGCTGACGCTGAAGACGGTGACGGCGATGCACGACCAGGAGCTGGCGGTGGTGCGGCTGCCGATGGCCGAGGCGGTGACCGCGAGCGCGCAGGCAGGGGGCGGCATGGCCTGGCTCGACGCCCAGCGGCGCAACGAGCAGGAGTACGAGCCGCTGGCGATCCAGGCGATCGCGAAGCAGGCGGCTTCGCGGCGGGTGGTGCTGGCCGCGCCGCCCCAGGTGACGCGGGACAAGGGGCAAAAGACCGTCGACACGGTGCTGCGCGTGAAGGGCGATCGCAACCGCTTTCAGCAGCAGGTCCTCGACGCCCTCGCCGCGGCCCAGGCGGGGCTGCGCGAGAACCCGACCACGCCGCCGGAGGTCCAGCTCGAGGTGGCGATCGACATTCCGATGAAGAAGGTCGAGACGCGGCGCTTTCGCAGCCCGGGGCAGCCGGTGGGGCTGGTGCTCGACGGGCGACTCGACTCTGCCGCGCTGTGGGCGAACTACGTCGAGGAGGTGAAGCAGGGCAAGGAGGCGGGGCAGCAGCTCAGCTTCAGCGACGCGGAGGCGTCGGGACGCAGCGGTCCGGCGACGCCCGGGACAGTCGACGCCCCTGATCCCGACGACAACGAGGTAGTAGCCCTGCTCGCGGCAAACTTCGGCAGCCTCGGCGCGTGCGTGCGGACCGAGGCGGCGCGCGACCCCAAGTTCCGCGGCGTCACCCTCTCCTTCCAGTGGCTGCCAACGGGCCGCTCCGAGGGCGCCGCGCCGAAGGAGGCCGCGCTCCAGAACACGCCGATGGCCCGCTGCCTCACCACCGCACTCTCGGCGATCCGGCTGCCCCGCTTCTCCGGTTCGCCGCGCACCATCGAGTACCCGATCCGCGTGAAATGACCCCGACGATTCTCAAGGAGAGCCGATGTCGAGCGAGCTGACGATGACCCTGTTCCAGATGGGCAAGAGCCTGCTGTGGGCCCTCACCGCCGCTGTGAGCTTCGCGTTCTCGATGGGCCTGGCGATCAAGGTCTTCGACTGGATGTCGAAAGACATCAACGAGTGGGAGGAGATCCGGAAGGGCAACCTGGGGGTGGCCCTGATCTTCGTGGCGATGATTCTTTCGGTGGGGCTGGTGCTCTACAAGGTGCTGTAGCGGCCGGGAGGACGATCGCTACTCGACGAGGCGCCCCATCCGGCGGACGCGGATGCCCTCGGGCTCGCCGGCCGACCACCAGACGATCATCGCCTTGCCTTTGATCAGCTCGAAGGGCACCGTCCCCCAGTAGCGCGAGTCGTGCGAGTTGTCGCGGTTGTCGCCCATCACGAACACGTTGCCCGCCGCCACCGTCACCGGCGGCCACGAGCGCCCGACCGAGTTCTGGTCGAGGATGGTGCTGAAGGTGCGCCCGTCGAGGGTGTCGCGGAAGCCCTCGCAAAGGCGGTGCTCCCACTGCCCGCGCGCCTCGTCGTAGTCCTCGTACTCGCACGGATTGCCGTCCGCCGGCAGGTGCTGCACGGGCTGCCCGTTCACGTACACCAGGTTCTGCCGGATCTCGACGGTGTCGCCCTCGATCGCCACGATCCGCTTGATGAAGTCCTTGTCGGGATCCTTCGGGTACTTGAAGACGATCACCTCGCCGCGCTCGGGCTTGCGCAGGCCCATGAAGAACTTGGGGTGCTCGCGGCCGAACTCCATCTCCTCCCACGGCCACGGCGGGCGGATCCCGTAGATGAACTTGTTGACGAAGATGTGATCGCCCACCTGCAGCGTCGGGATCATCGACCCCGACGGGATCTTGAACGCCTCGACCACGAACGCGCGCAGGAAGAGCGCGATCAGCACCGCCACCGCGATCGACTCGGTGTACTCGCGCACCGTCGACTTGCGGGCGAACGCGAGATGCTCGTCGAGCTTGCGGTCGAGTGCCATCAGCCCGTCGGTGAGGCCGGTCCAGTCCCGGCTGTCGCGGGCGGAGATGAGGTCGGCGGCGGCGCCCCGAAGCTCGGCGGACTGCTCGGGCGTCAGGCGATCCTTGTAGGAGCGCAGGCCGCGCCTCGCCTCCTTGAGGAGCAGCTTCGACTCCTTCAGCGAGCGACGGCGCCGCACCACCACGTCCACCTCGTCGGCGAGCAGGTAGCGGAGGCCCCAGGTGATCGCGCACAGGGAGGCCCCCGCGCCGAGCCAGAGATAGAGCACCGGCGAGATCGGCGGTACCTTGGCCCAGATCCGCCACAGGCCGAGCACGGTCATCACCGCCCCGACGATGATCAGCGTGCCCGCATGATCGCCGATCAAGCGCGCGACGAGTCGCGGCTCGCGGGCCGCCTCCGCCTTCGCGTCCACCTTCGCGTCCACCTTCGCGTCCACCTTCGCCTCCCTCTTTGCGGCCATCTTCAGTCCACCTTCAGGACGGCGAGGAACGCCTCCTGCGGGATGTCGACGTTGCCTACCTGCTTCATGCGCTTCTTGCCCTCTTTTTGCCGGTCGAGGAGCTTCTTCTTGCGCGAGATGTCGCCGCCGTAGCACTTCGCAGTGACGTTCTTGCGGAGCGCCTTCACCGTCGTGCGGGCGATCACCTTGGTCCCGATCGCCGCCTGGATCGCCACCTCGAACATCTGCTGGGGAATCAAGTCCTTCATCTTGATACACAGATCGCGGCCGCGGTAGTAGGAACGCTCGCCGTGCGTGATCACCGAGAGCGCGTCCACCCGCTCGCCGTTGACCAGCAGATCGAGGCGCACCACGTCGGCGGTGCGGTACTCCTTGAACTCGTAGTCGAGCGACGCGTAGCCGCGCGAGATGGTCTTCATCTTGTCGTAGTAGCCGAACACCACCTCGGCCAGCGGCAGGTCGTACTTCACGATCACCCGGTTGTCGCCGACGTAGTCGAGCCCGGTCTGCACGCCGCGCCGCTCCTGGCAGAGCGAGATCACCGCGCCCACGAACTCCTGCGGGGTGTGGATCGCCGCGGCGATGATCGGCTCCTCGACGTGATCGATCCGCCCCGCCTCGGGGAGCGCCGCCGGGTTGTTGATCTCGGTGACCGCCTTGTCGGTGGTGATCACGCGGTAGCGCACCGACGGTGCGGTGGTGATGAGGTCGAGGTCGTACTCGCGCTCGAGGCGCTCCTGGACGATCTCCATGTGGAGCAGGCCGAGGAAGCCGCAGCGAAAGCCGAAGCCGAGGGCGAGCGAGGTCTCGAAGTCGTAGGTGAACGAGGAGTCGTTGAGCTTGAGCTTCTCCAGCGCGTCGCGGAGGTCGACGTACTTCGCCGAGTCGGTGGGGAAGATGCCGGCGAAGACCATCGGCTTGATCACCTTGAAGCCGGGCAGCGCCTCGGCACGCCGCTCGGTCTCGGTGACCGTGTCGCCCACCCGTGCGTCGGCGACGGTCTTGATGTTGGCGACGATGAAGCCGACCTCACCGACGGAGAGCGCGTCGAGCTCCTTCGGGAAGGGCGCATTCGCGCCGACGCTGATCACCTCGAAGTCGCGCGCGGTGGCGAGCAGGCGAACCTTGGAGCCCTTCTTCACCGTCCCCTGGAAGACGCGGACGAGGATGATCACGCCCTTGTAGGCGTCGTACCAGGAGTCGAAGATCAGCGCCTGGAGCGGCCCTTCGGGATCGCCCGTGGGCGGCGGCACGCGCTTGACGATCGCCTCCAGCACCGCCGGGATCCCGAGGCCGGTCTTGGCCGAGACCAGCAGCGCATCGGCACAGTCGAGGCCGATCACCTCCTCGATCTCCTTCTTGGTCTCCTCGACGTTGGCCGATGGGAGATCGATCTTGTTCAGGACCGGGACGATCTCGAGGTCGTTGTCGAGGGCGAGGTAGACGTTGGCGAGCGTCTGCGCCTCGACGCCCTGCGCCGCGTCGACCACCAAGAGCGCGCCCTCGCAGGCGGCCAGCGAGCGCGAGACCTCGTAGCCGAAGTCGACGTGTCCGGGGGTGTCGATGAGGTGCAGCTCGTACTCGATGCCGTCGCTGGCGAGGTAGCGGAGGCGGACCATCTGCGCCTTGATCGTGATCCCGCGCTCGCGCTCCAGGTCCATGTTATCGAGGAACTGATCCTGCCGCTCGCGGTCGGAGAGCGCGCCGCACGCCTCGAGCAGTCGATCGGCCAGCGTCGACTTCCCGTGATCGATGTGGGCGATGATCGAGAAGTTGCGGATATGCTTCGGGTTAGCGGGCATGGTTCCGGATTTGCGCGAGCAACGCGCGGTGGGGGGAGGCTCGGCGAGCTCCGCTTGCCGAGGGGGGACGGGAACGTCCCCCTGTTGTGGCAAAGTTGCGGATATGCTTCGGGTCAGCGGGCATGACGGGCAGAGGAGTATACGAAGCGCGCGCGATTAGGCCAGCAAGGTTACGTGGAGTTACTTCGGGAGGTCGAACAGCGAGCGCTGGCCGGGCATGAGGTGGTCGTACTGCTTGAGGATCAGGTCGATCCCCTGGCGGATGTACTCGGCGACCGGGACCTTGGTGCGATCGTGCAGTGCCTTCAGCGCCTCGTCCTGTTCGGGCGTGATGTAGACCGTGGTCGATATCTTCTTTCGTGACATGCACCTACCCTATATGACGCCACGTTCGGTCGCAATGTGGGCTATAGTCCGTGCGATGCGCCCTCCCGTCGCTGTCGTCGCTCTGGCTATTGCCCTGATCGCACCGCACTCTTCCCGCGCCGACACCGCCGCGCCCGAGAAGTTCGAGATCGAGGCCAACGCGCTGAAGGTCCCCGGTCCGGTGCTGTTCGAGACCGCCAGCGACAAGATCAAGCCGGAGAGCGAGCGCGCTGAAGCACGTCAAGGCCTACCTCGACGCGAAGGCCTACATCTCGCTCCTGCGGATCGAGGTTCACACCGACGCGCAGGGCGATGACCGGTACAACCAGGCGCTGTCCGAGAAGCGGGCGCTGGCGGTCGCGCGCTGGCTGGCCCAGCACGGGGTGGACTGCAAGCGGGTGATCGCGGTCGGCTTCGGTGAGACGAAGCCAGCGGCCGATAACGCCACCGTCGAGGGGCGCGCGAAGAACCGCCGCACCCTGTTCATCAACGCTGCGCTGCGCGGGCGACCCATTGGCGGAGTGCCAGTCGACGGTGGCGGGCGGGTCGCGGGCGATCCCTGTCACTGATCCGATACTGATCGGGGCCTGATCTTGCGTGGCGGCCCCGCCGCGCCTATCCTGCCCCTTGCCGTCGACACAAGAGGAGACGCCCCATGACCCGTGGCCTGCTCGGCGCAGTGATCGCATTGCCTTTCGCTTTGTCCCTTGGCCTGTCCCTGGTGGCCGGTTGCGCTGCCGACTCAAAAGAAGCGAAGACCGCCAAAGACGCCAAGGATTCGGCGCAGGCCGCGGCCGTCGAGAACGCCCCCAAGCCCGTCGAGGCGGACCGCTCTCGCTGCGATCCGTCGGGCAAGAAGGTGGTGGAGATCGACGTCAACAAGGACACTCGCGCCGACGTGTGGAAGTTCTTCGCCTCGACGCTCGATCAGGGCACCAAGATCGACGTCCTGGCCTGCAAGGAGGTCGACCTCAACTTCGACAACCACAAGGACATGTGGGTCTACTACGACGCGCAGGGCAACATCACGCTCGAGGAGTTCGACCTCGACTTCGACGGCAAGATCGATCTCTGGACCTACCGCCAGCTCGGCAAGGTGCAGCGCCAGGAACTCGACGCGAACTTCGACGGCAAGACCGACATCTGGAAGTTCTACGAGAACGAGAAGCTGGTGCGCATCGAGCGGTCGTCGAACAAGAACGGCAAGATCGATGTCTGGGAGTACTACGAGGGCGGCAAGCTCGACCGCATCGGGTACGACACCACCGGCACCGGCCGCGTGGACAAGTGGGACCGCGGTCCCGAGGAGGCCGCCGAGGGCGCCGCTCCCGCGCCGGGTGGCACCGCCCCCGCAGCCGCGCCCGCCGCTCCCAAGTCCGCTCCGCCGACCCCGCCCACCGCCGAGCAGTAGCCGTCGGTTTTCCCTACGTCCCTTCCCTCCCGTAGCGATCCTCCAGGCGCACCACGTCGTCGAGCTCGGGCGTCGAGGCCTCGAGCACGTCGCAGTCCTCGATCGCCGTCATGCGGTGGCGCAGGCCGGGCGTGATGTGAAAAGCGTCCCCCGGGCGGAGCTCGGTCCTCTGCGGCTGCTCGCCGTCGCCGTAGTGCTCGAACAGCATCTTCCCCGACTGCAGGAAGATCGTCTCGTCCTTCTGTAGGTGGTACTGCAGGCTGAGCGAGTGGCCGGTCTTGATGTGGAGGATCTTGCCGACGTAGCGCTCGGTGTGGGCCCAGATCAGCTCGTGGCCCCACGGCTTCTCGACGCGTCTCATGGGCGCGAAGAATACCGCAGATCAGGCGTGGCTACTTCGATTCTCCGTGCAGCGATGCGAGTCGCCCCCAGCGCAACCGGTCGACCGCCGCCTCCCCGCCGCGCGGCGTAGCGGGCCTCGATCGCCTCCCGGCTGAGCTGCGACCTCGATCGGCCCGTGCCCTCGGCCTCGCGATCGAGGGCCGCTCTCTCCCGCTCGGGTGCTTAACAGCGGAGGGGGCCCTCTTGCTGGCTCTTGCTCCTCACGTAGTCGTAGTCGTAGTCGTAGTCGTCCCGT
>SHYY01000056.1 GCA_009692555.1 Myxococcales bacterium | reverse complement strand
CCTGTGTGGCCAGGGTTGTCGGTTGGCAGGAGGAATTTGTTGCGGGAGGAAGTTCGATTGCCGTCGCTGCGGACGGGACGACTACGACTACGACTACGACTACGTGACGAGCAAGAGCCAGCAAGAGGGCCCCCTCCGCTGTTAAGCACTCCGAAACGCCCTGATGCTTGACACCTCGGGGGCGGCTCCCTATGCTCGCCGTCGCTGAGGCGTCGACGGGGTTCCCATGACCAAGCAGGACTTGATCGAACGCGTCATCCAGAGCGCCGCCCGGCAAAAGGGGCTGCCGCCGCAGATGACGAAGAAGATGGTCGGTCAGCTGGTGGATGTGGTGTTCGGGGAGATCGGCGGGTACTTCGTGCGCGCCCGGGTCACGCGCAAGGACAACCCCCGCTTCACCTACCCGGGCTTTGGCACCTTCACGAAGAAGCGGCGCGAGGGGCGCACCGGCCGCGACCCGCGCTCCGGGGAGCCGATCGAGATCCCCGCCCGGGTGACGCTCGCTTTCGCCCCCGGCCAGGGCTTGAAGAGTCAGCTCAACAAGAAGTGAACCGCCTCGACCCAGCGACGGAGCTGATCGATCTCCACATCCACGTGGGGGGCGCGGTGGCGCCGCACATCCTCTGGTCGATCGCCCACGAGCACGGATTCAAGCTCCCGGTGAAGGACTACTGGGAGTTCTGTGATCTGATCAGCGCCAGCCCCGACAAGGTCTCGTCGCTGGGCGACTACCTCGCGATCCTCCATCAGTGGACCGAGAAGATCCAGTCGTCGCCGCACGCCATCGAACGCTCGGTCTACGAGATCATCGGCAAGGAGTATCGCTCGTCGCGGGTGACGGCGATCGAGCTCCGGTTCAACCCGATGAAGCGCAACCTGGAGGGCGAGCGCGACCTCGACCACCTCATCCACGCCGCCGTGCGCGGGATGGAGCGGGCGATGCTGGAGTACTCGTGCCGCGCGGGCCTGGTGTTCTGCCTGGCGCGCGAGTTCGACTACGACCTGAACGAGATCATCGTCCGCAAGGCGGAGAAGTATGCGCACCGCGGGGTGATCGGGATCGACGTGGCGGGCCCCGAGCAGCACGGCATCGAGTTCGGCACCGACGTCGATGCCTACCGCGAGCTGTTCGCGCGCGCGCGCGCCGCCGGCCTCGGAACCACCGTGCACACCGGGGAGACCTCCCACACCGCGGCGCCGGGCGTGCTGGCGGTGATCGAGCACCTCCGCCCGTCGCGGATCGGGCACGGGGTGGCGGCGGCGGAGAGCGAGGAGGCGATGGCGAAGCTGTGCGAGAGCGGGATCGTCCTCGAGATCTGCCCGTCATCGAACCTGCGCACGCGCGCGGTGGCAGACCTCGCCGAGCTCGGGACGATCCTGCGCCGCTTCGACGAGCGAGGGGTGCGCTACACCATCAACACCGACGGTCCCTACCTCCTCGATACCCACCTCCGCGGCGAGTTCGACATGCTGCTGGCGGGCGGGCTGCTCACGCCGTCGGGCGCCACCCGGTGCATCGAGACCGCCCGGGCGTCGACCTTCCTGCGCTGATGCGCCGGGGCGTTCCCGGTTGACGGGTCGACGCTAGGCCGCCGTCGGTGGGCCGCCCTCGTCGCCCTCCGGTCGTGACTCACTCGCACCCGGCTTCGCCGGCGCTCCCTTCGCCTTGCGGAACATGTCGCGCGCTAGCTCCGCGAAGGTGTCCTCGTCGAAGCGGAACAGCTCCTCCGTTCCCGTCGCCGGCTGGTAGAGCTTCCAGGAGGACGCCGCGACGTGCAGCAGGGTCGCCGCCGCGCCGTAGACCAGCCGCGCGGTCGGCGCCGGCAGCACGCGATCGTTGATCCAGCGCCCGGCAAGCTCCCACAGCTCCGGCAACAGCTCGATGCGCACACTCTCTTCGCTCATGTCGCTCCTCCAGCGCGAGGGTGGCAGGCCAGGCGCTACCGCCCCCCGCTGCCGCCCTCCGCCGCTTCCTTCTGGTACATCAGCAGCGGCTGCTGCTGGGCCTCGATGACCTCCTCGTTGATCATCACTTCCTTGACGCCCGACGACGAGGGCAGGTCGTACATGATATCGAGCATCGCGTTCTCGAGGATCGCCCGGAGGCCGCGCGCGCCGGACTTGTGCTTCTGCGCCGCCTTCGCCACCGCCACCAGCGCCCCCTTGGTGAACTTCAGCTTCGAGCCGTCCATCTCGAACAGCTTCTGATACTGCTTCACCAGCGCGTTCTTCGGCTTGGTCAGAATATCGACCAGCGCCTCCTCGGACAGCTCGTGCAGCGGCGCGATCACCGGCAGTCGCCCCACGAACTCCGGAATCATCCCGTACTTCAACAGGTCCTCCGGCTGGACCTCCTTCAGGTACTCCCAGATCTTCTTCTCGCTCTTCGACACGATCTTCGCGCCGAAGCCCATCGACTTCTGCCCGATCCGGTTCTCGATGATGTCCTCGAGCCCGGTGAACGCGCCGCCGCAGATGAAGAGGATGTTGGTGGTGTCGACCTGCAGGAACTCCTGCTGCGGGTGCTTGCGCCCGCCCTTGGGCGGCACCGACGCCACCGTCCCCTCGATGATCTTCAGGAGCGCCTGCTGCACCCCTTCGCCGCTGACGTCGCGGGTGATCGACGGGTTGTCGCTCTTGCGTGCGATTTTGTCGATTTCATCGATATAGACGATTCCCCGCTGCGCCTTCTCGATGTCGTGATCGGCGTTCTGCAGCAGGTTGACGATGATGTTCTCGACATCCTCGCCGACGTAGCCCGCCTCGGTGAGGTTGGTGGCATCGGCGATCGCGAACGGCACGTTGAGGATCCGCGCCAGGGTCTGCGCCAGCAGCGTCTTGCCGCACCCGGTCGGGCCGAGGAGCAGGATGTTCGACTTCTGCAGCTCCACGTCGTCGCTGCCCATCTTCGCGTCGATCCGCTTGTAGTGGTTGTGCACCGCCACCGCGAGGATCTTCTTCGCCCGCTCCTGCCCGATCACGTACTCGTCGAGCACCGCCTTGATGTCGGCCGGCTTGGGCACCGCGGCGAGCCCGGTGACCGACTCCTCCTTCTCGATCTCCTCGGCGATGATGTCGTTGCACAGGCCGATGCACTCGTCGCAGATGTAGACCGTCGGCCCGGCGATGAGCTTCTTCACTTCCTTCTGGTTCTTGCCGCAGAAGGAGCAGGAGAGGTTGCCGCTCCCGCCGTGCCCTTCGTCCTTGCGCTTGTCCATGCTGCTACTTGCCGTGCCCCTTCTCCGCATCCTTCTTCTTCATCAGGATCTCGTCGATCAGGCCGTACTCCTTTGCCTCGGCCGCGCTCATGAAGTAGTCGCGCTCGGTGTCGTTCTTGATCCGATCGAGGCCCTGGCCGGTGTGCTTCGAGAGCAGATCGTTCAGGCGATCGCGCGTCTTGACGATCTCCTTGGCGTGGATGTCGATATCGGTCGCCTGGCCCTGGAATCCGCCGAGCGGCTGATGGATCAGGATCCGCGAGTTCGGCAGCGAGTAGCGCTTCCCCTTCGCCCCGGCGGCGAGGAGGAACGCGCCCATCGACGACGCCTGGCCCATGCAGATCGTCGCCACGTCGCAGCGCACGTACTGCATCGTGTCGTAGATCGCCAATCCCGCCGTGACCAGGCCGCCCGGCGAGTTGATGTAGAGCATCACGTCCTTGTCGGGATCCTCCGACTCGAGGAACAGCATCTGGGCGATCACGATGTTGGCGATCGTGTCGTCGACCGGCGTGCCGAGGAACACGATCCGATCCTTCAACAGGCGCGAGAAGATGTCCCAGCCGCGCTCGCCGCGGTGGGTCTGCTCGATCACCGTGGGAATGATGAAGTTGGAGGTCTCCGTCGTGCCGTTCTTGATGTGGCTCATCGTCATTTCTCCGACGGAGAATCCGCCTCAGGTTTCGGGGTAATGTTTGCGCGGGTCAACAGCAAGTCAAGGGTTTTTTCCTCGCGCAGGTGGTGCTTGAGCGGCTCGAACCGCCCCTCTTTTTGCAGCTCCGCCTTCAGCCGCGAGACGCTCTTTTCCTGCTGCTTGGCCATCTCCGCCAGGCGCTTCTCGAGGTCGGCGTCGCTGACCTCCACCTTCTCCTTCTCGGCGATCGCGCTGATCAGGAAGCCGGCCCGCACCTGATCGGTCGCCGACCCGCGCAGCTCGTCCTTCAGGCGCGCCTCGTCCATGTGCTTCCGCATATCGAAGCCGCCCTGCGCCATCCGCTCCAGCGTCGCCTCGATCTGGCGATCGACCAGCGCCGACGCCACCGGGAACTCGTTGCGCCTGAGGATCTCCTTGATCAGCGCGGCGCGCAGCTCGTCCTTCCCCTCGCGCTCCTTCTGCGCCAGCAGCTGGAGGCGCAGCTTGCCACGCAGCTCCAGGAGGGTGTCGGCGTCGCCGGTGTCCTTCGCAAAGTCATCGTCGAGCGCGGGGGTCTGCTTCTCGCGCGCGTCACGGATGGTGATCGTCAGGCGCGCCTCCCGCACCTCGCCCGGCGCCTCGGGGTCCGCCGGCAGCATGAGCGTCACCGGGTGATCCTTGGCCGCCACCGGGGCGCCGCAGAGCGCCGCGCCCAGCCCCGGGACGCCCTCCTGATGGAGCCCCGAGAGATCGATCATCATCCCGTCGCGGGAGATCGGCTTGCCGGCCAGTTCGCCCTTCACGTCGGCGACGATCACGTCGCTGGCGGCCAGGGTGTCGCGCCCCTCGATCTTCTTGTATTCGGTCAGCTCCTCGCGCTTGCGCTCCACCGCCTGGGTGATCTCCTCGTCGGTGACCACCGGCGCGGGCCGCTCCAGCGGGACGCCATCGTAGTCCTTCGGATCGAGCGGGGCCCGCACCTCGACGCGCGCCGAGTAGCGGAACGCCGACCCCTTCTTCATCTCCACTTCGTCGACGATCGGCGAGGCCACCGGCTCGATCGCGTGCTGCTGCGCGGCGCGGAAGAAGCTCTCCTGGAGGAGCTTCTGCACCACCTCCTGCTCCACCTGGCGCGCGAACATGCGCTCCAGGATGTTGCGCGGAACCTTGCCCTTGCGGAACCCCTTCAGCGTCACGCCGCGGCCCAGCTCGCGGTAGGCCTCGTCCAGCTTGGCGGCGACGAGCGGCCACTCGATCTCCACGGCGAGCCGCTTCTCGACGGGGGAGACGTCTTCGACCTTGACCTGCATGCGCGTTCCTCGTCGTTCTGCGCCGGGGGCGCTCGGGTGAAAGGGAGTCTTTCTTACACCAAAGGGCGGCGGGGTCAAGCGACCTCGGGGTGCCCTTTTCAGATGGGCGGCCATGCTACCCTGGCCCGATGCCGCCGCCGCGCAGCCACGGGACCGGAGAGATCGATCGCGCCAAGCTCGCCGCCTGCGGGGCCGGGGTGGTGATCGAGCCGGGGGCGCTGATCTTTCATCCCGAGAACGTCTGGCTCGCCGACAACGTCTATCTCGGCCACCACGCGATCCTCAAGGGCTACTACAAGAACCGGCTCACCATCGGTGCGGGCAGCTGGATCGGCCAGGGGGCGTTCCTCCACGCGGCGGGCGGGATCACCATCGGCCACACGGTGGGGATCGGTCCGCACGTGGTGGTGCTGACGTCGACGCACGCCGAGGTGCCGCGCCCGAGGCCGATCATGGAGGGGCCGATCGCGCTCGCGCCGGTGGTGCTCGGCGACGGCTGCGACATCGGCGTGGGAGCGATCATCCTGCCCGGAGTCACCGTCGGGGAGGGCGCGCAGGTGGGGGCCGGATCGGTGGTGACCCGCGATGTCCCGCCGTTTGCGGTGGTGGCGGGCAATCCGGCGCGGATCCTGCGCGAGCGATCCTGAGCCATGCTCCCGAACCTGGATCGCACGCCGCTCTCGCCCTACCAGCGTCGCCTGTTTCTCTTCCTCAGCGTGGCCACCTTCTTCGAGGGCTACGACTTCATGGCGCTCACCCAGCTCCTGCCGGAGCTGCGCGCCGAGATGGGCCTCTCACCGACGCAGGGCAGCCTGCTCGTCACCACGATCAACGTCGGGACGGTGATCGCCTACCTGCTGGTGCGGAAGGCCGATCGGTGGGGCCGGCGAAAGGTGATGACCCTGACGATCGTCGGCTACACGACCTGTTCGCTGCTCAGCGGCCTGGCCCCGAGTGTCTACCTGTTTGCCGTCGCCCAGCTCGGTGCGCGGGTGTTCCTGATCGGCGAGTGGGCGGTGGCGATGATCTACGCCGCCGAGGAGTACCCGGCCGACCGCCGCGGGATGGTGATCGGCGTCATCCAGGCCTGCTCCAGCCTCGGGACGATCGTCTGCGCTGGCGTGGTGCCGCTGCTCATCAAGAGCCCGTTCGGCTGGCGCTCGGTCTACTTCGTGGGCACCGTGCCGCTGATCGTGATCGCGGTGGCGCGGCGGAACCTGCGCGAGACGGCGCGCTTCGAGCGACTGGCGGCGGAGAGCACCGGTGCGGCCGCGCCGTCGCTGTGGCGGATCCTGCGCTCGCCCTACCGGCGCCGGATGCTCGAGCTGGCGTTGATCTGGGCCTTCACCTATGTGTGCACCCAGAACGCGATCACCTTCTGGAAGGAGTTCGCCCTCGCGGAGCGTGGGATGAGCGCCGCCGACGTCGGAAGGAGCATCACCATCGCCGCCGTCGCCTCGATGCCGCTGGTGTTCGCGGCGGGGAAGCTGCTCGATCTCTTCGGGCGGCGCATCGGCGCGGGGATCGTATTCACGCTGACCGCGGTCGGCGTCGTCGGGGCGTATTCGCTCCACGGGCAGCTCGCGCTGACGGTCGCGCTGGTGTTCGCGATCTTCGGCGTCAGCTCGGTGCTCCCGGTGCTGAACGCCTACACCACCGAGCTCTTCCCGACCGACCTCCGCAGCGACGCGTTCGCCTGGTCGAACAACCTGCTCGGGCGGATCGGCTACGTGCTCTCGCCGCTGGCGGTCGGACTGGCGGCGGCGGAGGTGGGCTGGGGGCCGGCGGTGGCGGCCACAGCGATCTTCCCGATGATCGCGTTGATCCTGATTTTGGCGTTGCTGCCGGAGACGCGCGGTCGGGAGCTGGAGGACACCTCCGCGGCCTCCGCGTTGTGACGGGAGCGCCTACCCGACGAAGCGGCCGCTGCCGGGAAAACCGGTGGTGTGGTGGAGGGCGAGGAGATCCATCGTCCAGGCGACGGAGACGTGGATCAGCACGCCGCACCAGATCGAGCGCGTGCGCATCGCCAGCGTCCCGAGGATGATCCCGGCGAAGATCGCCCCGGTCACCTCCGCCACCGGCTTGTGGAAATGAATCATGCAGTAGGGGACGGTCATCACGAAGATGGAATAGGCGCCAAACGTCCGCCGCAATCCAAAGAGCAGGAATCCCCGGAAGAAGAACTCGAGGGCGAGGAACGAGAGGCCGTACATCGCCTCCCAAGCGAGGAGATCGAACCAGCTTCGCGCGGCCAGCTTGTAGAAGGGGTAGGTGTGCTGGAAGGGCTTTGTGTAGCTCGCCAGGACGATCACCGGGAGGATTGCGAGGAAGAGGGCGACGTAGATCCAGAGGTGGCGGCCGGTGCCCGCGAGCCGGAGACCCGCGTCGCGCAGGCGGAAGCCGGCGAGCTTCAGCGCGATGGCCGGGACGATCAGGTAGCCGACCACCTTCGACCCGGTCCACCAGCCGAATTCGCCGATCGTCTGGTAGTCGCGGGCGAAGTTCGGAAACACGAGGCCGAAGGTCGGACGGTCGCCGTAGTACTCCTCGAAGACCAGCACCAGCGACGCCAGGATCAGCACCCACAGCGGGCGGGGATCGAAGCGATCTCCGAGGGCTGCTCGCTCCTCGGCGCCCTCGCGGTTGATCGCGTCCCAGTGATCGAGGAACAGGCGCCGAAAGAGGCCCCCGACGAGGTCGCGGCTCGCGGGGGAACCGGGGCCGGGCCCGGGTCCACCGTCGACGGGCGCGGGCTCCGAGGCGAGCGACATGGGGGTTGTTACTAACAGAGCGTCTCCGGGGAATCAACGGGGAATCAACCGCGCCTTGACAGTCTGGGGGTCGCACGGCCACGATCACTCCGTGAGACACGGCCATCGCCACCTGCTGCTCGCGCTCGCCCTCTGCAGCCTCTCGGCGCTCCTCGCTCCCGGGTGCGGGGGCCGGAGCGTCCTGGCGATCACCGTCGAGAGCACGAGCGAGGTGCCCGGCATCGAGACCCTCGTCGCGGTGGTGGAGCTGGACGGACGGACGGCCACTGGCGTGTTCTCGCTGCGCGCCGCGACGACGATTCCGCCCTCCCAGACCTTCAACCTGGTGTTCTACGAGGAGCGCTCCGGCCCGATCGGGATCACCGTCGAGGCCCGCGCGGGCGATCACCGACTGCTCGGCCAGGGGAGCGCCCGCGGGGAGGTGGTGGCCGGCGAATCGCGGTCGATCACCGTGGTCCTGGGGAGCGTCGCCACCGACGGTGGGATCGAGGGCGGCACGCTCGATCAGTCCGTGCAGGACTCCTCCGGCCCAGGGGGCGCGGACCAGGCCGCGATCACCGATCTCGGTGCCTCCGACGGAGCCCCACCAGTGCTGGACCTGGCGATCCCCGACCTCGGGCCAGGACCGGATCAGGCCCCCCTGAAGGACCTCGCGGCGCCGGCCGATCTCGCGCTTCCAAAGGATCTCACGCTACCCCTGGATCTGGCGCTTCCCAAGGATCTCATGCCCCTCCCGGATCTGAAGCCGCTGCCGGATCTCGCTCCTCCGCTCCTCCGCTGGGACCAGAATTTCCCCATGCCATCCCCCAGCGCGCGTACCGGCCATGCGATGGTGTGGGACAGCACGCGCAGCGTGGTCGTGCTCTACGGCGGCGCGGCGGAAGGGAAGGTCCTCTCCGATACCTGGGAATGGAGCGGCAAGGACTGGGTGGAGCGCAAGCCCGTGGATCATCCCGGGGGACGGTTCTTCCACGCCCTGGCCTACGATGAGTCTCGCAAGGTGACCGTATTGTTCGGCGGCCAGGCGATCGACAACGGCACGTGCCAGGGCCAGAACGCGATGAACTTTCCCGCCGATACCTGGGAATACGACGCGGTCAAGAACCTCTGGTCCAAGGCGGCTCTGATGGAGCCCAAGGGGCGCCTCGGCGCGCGGATGGCCTACGACCGTGAGCGCAAAGTGTCAGTGCTCTTCGGCGGATTCAATTGCAATCCGAATGACGAGACGTGGGAATACAATGGCCAGTGGGTCAAGCGCCTGCCAATGGGCCCCAAACCGAGCCCCCGGCACGGTTACGCGATGGCGTACGATCCCGTCGCCAAACACACGCTCCTCTACGGTGGGGTGGACGCGCTCAGCATGAAAAGCGGCGAGACCTGGTCGTGGGACGGGATGGCCTGGAAGAAGCTGATGCCCGCGATGTCCCCGAGTGCGCGCACCGCCGTCTTCCTCACCCACGACCCGGACCGGGGCGTGATGCTGATGTTCGGCGGCCTCGGCGCGACCGAGGCGGCCGACACGCTGGAATGGAACGGCACCACCTGGCGTACCGTCAAGACGATGGAGGCCCCCCCGGCACGGCAGGCAGGCCCGCTGGTCTACGACACGGTGCGCCGGGAGGTGGTGCTGTTCGGCGGACTCGCGCAGATGCTCCCCCAGGGCGATACCTGGATCCTCCGCGCACAGTAGCCGGGACGGCTCGCCGCGGCCGGTGTAGAGTGGCGCGATGCGACGGGAACAGCTCATTCGAGGAGTGACCTTCCTGGCGGCGATCGCTCTCTCCGGGAGCGCGGCGGCGGCACCGATCCGCGTCGCCGTCATGGACTTCACCGACGCGGCGGCCGGCGGTGGGCTGGAGGCGCTCGGCAAGGGGCTGCAGTCGATGATCACCACCGATCTGGCCGAGGTGTCGGCCTTCCAGCTGGTCGAGCGGGCCCGGCTTCGTGACATCGAGGGAGAGCTCAAGCTCGGACGGCGCGGCGACTTCGATCGCGCCACGGCGGCGCGGATCGGCAAGCTGGCGGGCGCCACCCACCTCGTCACCGGCTCGTTCACGGTGGTCGCCGAGCGGATGCGGATCGATTGCCGGATGCTGGCGGTCGAATCGGGGCAGATCGTGCTCGCCGCGAAGGCGGAGGGGGAGAAGGCGGCCTTCTTCGAACTCGAGAAGAGCCTGGTGCAGAAGCTGATCAGCGCGGCGGGCGTGATCGTGGCGCCCAAGGAGCGCGCGCGCCTGCAGACCATCCACACCGCCGATTTCGACGCCTTCCGCAAGTTCAGCGAGGGGATCGTGCTGTTCGATGAGAAGCGCTACGACGAGGCGGTCAAGGCGCTCCGCGAGGCGAGCACCCTCGACAAGGACTTCAAGCTCGCCCGGATGACCCTGGCCGGCTACGAGGAGCTGGTGCTGAAGGCGCGCGCAGGCGCGGACGCGGCGAAGCAGGCCGAGGAGGAGCTGTCGCACCTCCAGCAGGACAGCGAGGCGAAGCGCGAGGCCGAGGTGGTCGAGCGGCTGTTCGCGGTGGCGCGACGCAAGGGGAAGGGGGCGGCGTTCGAGCGGCAGGTGGCCCTGCATCTGCTCGCGGGCGCCTATCGCCTCGGGCCCGGCTCGTCGGGACCCCTGGCGCGAATCCGGGAGACCGGCGACGCATTCGCCCTCCAGCGCACCGCCGACAGCCTCCACCGGACCTACTGGGCCGGCGTGGCGGAGGTGTTTCCACAGCTGCCGCCGATCATTGACGACGAGAATCTTCCCGGGTCGGAGCAGACCTTCGAAAGGGAGCTCGCAGCAACGGGGCAGGCTCTGAGGAAATCGGCCCGGGAGAAGACGCTCGACTTCAATATCCACTACCAGGTCAATCACCTCGCGCGGCGCCTGCAGCTCGATCGCCGGGAGGAGGCGGAGCTGCTGGAGAAGGTCCATCAGCTGGGATTGCAGCTCGCGCCCGACGCGGAGTGGAAGCAAAAACGCCGGAAGGAGCTGGCCGAGGATTTCCAGGATGTGCTGGACCTCGATCGGAGCACCGCCTATCTGATGCAGATCAGCGCCGGCACGAAGGATGCGAAGATCCTCGCCGAGGTGGCGGAGATGCTTGAATACAATCGCGATCTGGCGCGCCTGACCGCCCCGGGGCCCCTCCTGGCGGTGCGGCGGGAGTTCCTGCTGCTCAACAACTCCAAGCCCAAGCTGCACCCGATCCGCGAGGCGAAGAAGCTCTTTGTCGGCGACCCGCTGACGCCCGAGCTTGCCCGCCAGTTGAATCACCACCGGCAGTGGCCGGGCGACGAGGACGATTACCTCCTCCTCGGCGATCAGCCCAGCTGGGCGCTCCAGAATCACTCGGCGCTCTTCACCGGACCGCGCAGCGACCGTCTGCGCGCGGGGGAGATCCGCTATTTTCAGCGACGGGGCGGGCCGCCAGCCGCCAAGGACGTGATCGTGGCATTCGGCGCGGCGCCCCAGGAGGCCTTCGCCGCGCGCTTCCAGATATCCTTCGAGCCGGCGCCCGACTGGCGTCTGGCGGCCTCCTCGTACGACGAGAAGAGCTACCAGGAGCTCGGTCCCGAGGGGCAGCGCGCGGAGGTGAGCTTCCTGTTCGGTCTGCGCGACCTCCGCACGCAGGCGGTCTCGGATCGCGCGACGCGGAAGCAGACGCCAGCGCGGCCGCTGCGGGGCTATGCGGTGCGCTTCGCCCGCGACGGGATCCATGTGAGCCGCGTCACCGAGAGCGGCCGGGCCGATCGCGCGCGCCAGCTGGGAAGCGAGCCGATCGCGGACTGGCGGATCGATCTGGCCGCCGAGAAGCGCCTCGCCGTGAGCGTCCGGCTCGACGGGCGGGAGCTCCAGGTGGAGGTGAACGGGCGCCGATTCAGCACCGGGGCGCCTGCCGATCGGAGCGGATTTCTCGGCTTCCGGATCGCCGGGACGGGGTGGGGCGCCGTCGGAGACCTGCAGATCACGAGAGGAAAGTGACCATGGACGCTCCGGATCCCTGGATTGGCCGCGTGCTCGCGGAGCGCTACGAGATCATCCGCCGGCTCGGCGAGGGCGGGATGGGCGCGGTCTATCAGGCGCGCCAGATCGCGATGGATCGGATGGTCGCGCTGAAGCTCATCCACCCGCACCTCGCCGGCACCGACGCGGCAGCGCAGCGCTTCCATCGCGAGATGCAGACCACCAGCAAGGTCGAGCACCCGAATACCATCCAGGTGTTCGACTATGGCAAGACCGACGAGGGGCAGCTCTTCCTGGCGGTGGAATTCCTGCCCGGGCGGACGCTGACCCAGGTGCTCGAGGAGAGCGGCGCGATGCCGGTGGCGCGCGTGGCGGCGATCATGGGGCAGGTGGGGAAGGCCCTGGTGGCGGCGCACCACGAGGGGATCGTGCACCGCGATCTCAAGCCCGACAACGTCATGCTGCTCGACCGTTACGGCGAGAAGGACTTCGTCAAGGTGCTCGATTTCGGGATCGCGCGCTTCTGCGACGATCAGCAGCGCACCAACCTCACCTCCGACGGTGGCGTGATCGGGACGCCGGCCTACATGTCGCCGGAGCAGGCCCAGGGGCGGCCAGTCGACCTCCGCTCCGACCTCTACACGTTCGGCGTGATCCTCTATCAGATGGCGACCGGGCTATTGCCGTTTTCGGGCGCGACCCCGGTGAGCATGCTGGTCGCGCACGCCAGCGAGATTCCGAAGCCCCCTTCGCAGGTGGTGCCGGGATTGGTGCCGGCGCCGCTCGAGGCGCTGATCATGCAGCTGCTGGCCAAAGCCCCGGAGGACCGCTGCCAGAGCGCAGGCGAGGTCGTGCAGCAACTGGAGGCGTGCGTGGGCGGCGGGATCGCCGTCCGCCCGCCGGGCGGGGTCGTGCCGCCGACGCGGGTCCACGAACGTGCGCCGCGCTCGAAGTCGCCGGTGAAGTGGATCCTGGCGGGCGCGGGTGTGGCGGGGCTTGCTGCCGTCGCTGTCCTCGCACTGCCGGGGCTCACCAGAAAGGGCGGTGGCGGGGCGACGGATGGCGGTGGAGCGGTCGATCAGGGACCTTTGGCGCGCGCCCGACTCGATCGCTTTCTCGCCGCGGACGGGGATCCCCCCGCGCCCGCGGAGTGCCGCACCAGCGACGGGAAGACGCTCGAACTCCTGGCCCGCGCCGCGGCGGTGCGGGGGCAGCCGGCGGAGGCGTTGGCGCTGCTCGATCCCGCAGCGGCCACGGCGGGCGGCGCGGCGGAGTTCCACGCGCTGCGGGCCCAGGCGCTGCTCGCTGAGGGAAAGGCGGAGGAAGCGCTGGCCGTCGCGACGAAAGCCCGGGAGCTGTGCGCCCGGTACGCCCTCGCCCACAATATCGCCGGCAATGCCTCCCAGAAGCTCCGCCGGCACGACGACGCGGCGCTGGCCTACGATGCCGCGATCCGCGACGCGCCCGATTATGGCGCGCCGCGCTTCAATCGCGGGCTGCTCCACCTGCGCAAGAAGGACCTGGTCGCCGCCATCGCGGCATTCGACGAGGTGATCAAGCGCAACGCCGATCATCCGAATGCGCGGATGATGCGCGGCCAGGCCCACCTCCTGGCGGGCCACACCGACGATGCGATCGCCGATCTCGAGGAAGCGTCCCGGCGCGATCCGGCCAATCAGGAGGCCGCACAGCTGCTCGCGCAGGCGCGGAAGAGGTAGCCCCTCGGCCGCTCTACTGCATCAGCTTGTCGAGATCGAGCGCGGCGAGCTGAAAGTCCGGCTGCTCCTTGACCACTGCCTGGAGTTCGCTCTTCGCGGTCGCGCGGTCCTTCCTGTCCAGCGCGTCGAGGGCACGCGCGTAGCGGATCACCGTCTTCGTCTTCAACTGGCCCGGAGCCTTCGGGCGCTGCCTTGCGGGCACCGCGGGCGCCGCCTTCGCCTGGGGGACCAGCGTCGCGAGCACCTTCCCGAGCTCCTCGCCCATGTTCTGCTCGACGGCGAGGAAGTCGCCCGGCTTGCCGTTCGCGCCCACCGACTGGATGATCCGCCCGGTCTCCACCTCGACCACCCGCGCATCGGCACGCAGCGTGTCCATGATATCGAAGTAGCCCCCGAGCACCATGTAGCGCGCCCCGAGCAGCTTTCCGAGCCGGTTGGCCGACTTCGGGTCGATCTTCGCCGTCTGATTGAGCTTCAGCTCCTCCAGCAGCGCCTGGAGGCGATCGCGCTCGACGATCCGCACCGCCGCCACCGACGAGAGATCCGAGATCAGCATCTGCGCCAGCCCCTTGCGCAGCATCGCCATCTGCTCGTCCTTCCCCGCGTAGTCGAAGTAGAGCACCGCCACGGTCGGGCGGGCATCGGGGGGAGGCTCGGCGGCGGCCTGCAACGAAAGAGTCCCCAGCGTCGCCAGGACGAGGATCGCGATCTTCTGTGCCATGCACGGGAGATTACACCAGCGGCCCGCAACGAGAGCGCCCGATCTGCGGTACCATCGCCCGAATACGGAGGTCCGATGAACCATCCGCCGATCCTCCTCGTCGCTCTTCTCCTCTCCGGCTGCGCGGGCGAGAGCTCGCCGACACCCGATCTGGCTGTGGCGCGCCTCCCGGACCTTGCAGCGCCCGATCTGGCGGTGGTCAAGGTGGCCCCGCGGTGCGACGACAAGGCCAGGAACGGCGACGAGACGGACCTCGACTGCGGGGGCGCCTGCCCGAGCTGCGCCGACGGGAAGGCGTGCGCGGCGGCCAGCGACTGCGCCTCGCGGGTATGCGCGATCGCCACCTGCGCCGCCCCGGCCTGCAACGATCTCGTCAAGAACGGCGCCGAGGTGGCGGTCGACTGCGGCGGTCTGTGCATGAAATGCGGCGATGGGGCCACGTGCGGGAGCGCGGGCGACTGCGCCTCGGGCATCTGCAGCGGGGGAGAATGCGCCAGCCCGACCTGCGGCGATCACGTGAAGAACGGGGGCGAGACCGATCTCGACTGCGGTGGCCCCTGCGCGAAGTGCGGCGTCGGCGGGGCCTGCGCGGTCCCGGGCGACTGCGCCTCCGGCGTCTGTGCAACCGGCCTCTGCGCCGCCGCCGCCTGCAACGATGGCGTGAAAAACGGAAATGAAAGCGACCTGGATTGCGGAGGGAATTGCGCCAAGTGCGCTGTGGGACAGGCGTGCGGCGGCGCGGTCGACTGCGTGACGCACGTCTGCGGCGGAAACGCCTGCGCTGCCCCGGCGTGCGACGACCAGGCCAAGAACGGGGCCGAGAGCGACTCCGACTGCGGCGGGCCCTGCGCAAAGTGCGGGGTCGGGAGGATGTGCGGCGCAGCCTCCGATTGCGGGACAATGGTCTGCAAGAACGGGGTGTGCGTCGACGCCGCGTGCGCCGACGGCGTGAAGAACGGGAGCGAGAGCGACACCGACTGCGGCGGCGCCTGCGCGAAGTGCCCCGCCGGAAAGGCCTGCGGCGGTGGCGCGGACTGCGGCAGCGGCGTCTGCAAGGGCGGCCTGTGCGCGGCGCCCGATTGCGCGGACGGCGTCAGGAACGGCACGGAGAGCGACCTCGACTGCGGCGGCGCCTGCGGCAAGTGCAGCGACGGTCAGGGCTGCATCGCGGCGCTCGATTGCAAGAGCGCGGTGTGCACCCTCGCGAAGTGCGCCGCGCCCTCCTGCGCCGACGGGGTGAAGAACGGCAACGAGGCCGACCTCGATTGCGGCGGCGCCTGCGCGAAGTGCGCAGCGGGAAAGGCGTGCGGCGGGGCGGGCGACTGCGCGAGCGGCGTCTGCGGTGCCAATCTCTGCAAGGCGCCGGCGTGCAACGATCAGGTGAAAAACGGCGCCGAGACCGACGTGGACTGTGGCGGCGGCGGGTGCGGCAAGTGCGCCGCCAACCTCGCCTGCGGCGGCGGCACCGACTGTATGAGCGGCCTGTGCGACGGGGGGACATGCCGCTCGGGGATCGTCGGGTACTGGCCCTTCGACGAGGGGATGGGCGCGTTCGTCGGGGACGGCTCGGGTGGCAAGAACGACGGAATGATCAATCAGGCGCTATGGACCCAGGACGCCAAGGCGGGCTTCGCGCTGACCTTCGACCGCACCAGTTTCGTGACCATCCCCGACGCGCCGAGCCTCAATCCGACCACCGCGATCACCCTGGCCGCGTGGGTCACCGTCGCCTCGCTGCCCGACCAGTGGCCATCGATCCTGATGAAGACAAGCAGCAATGCCTGGACGGACGGCTACGGGATCTATTTCAATCACCAGAGCAAGCAGATCTGCGCCTATGTGACGCACTGGTCGACCTACGCCACCTGCAGCGCGGTGTTCCCCATCGGGGGCTACCGCCACGTGGCGGCGACCTACGACAAGGCCACTACCACCCTCACGATCTACCTCAACGGAGTGTCCGTCGCGGCGCGCAACAACATCGCGGTGGATATCGCCGCGAGCGCAGGGCCTCTCTTCATCGGTCGAGGCGGTGGCGCGGCCCCGGCGTACCACTGGGACGGCACGATCGACGAGGTGAAGATCTACAATCGCGCACTCACCGCGAAGGAGATCGAGGCGCTCGCGAAGAGCCCGTGAAGCGCCCTCCGTGAACTACGGCGCCAGCCCCGCCGCCTGCGCTTGCGCCAGGATGCGCTCCGGTGGCAGCACCTTCGCAAAAGTCGCAACATGTTGAATTTGCGACGGAAACAGCGCCGTGGCCGCGACCGTGGCGCCGCCCTGGAACATTCGCCCGACGCCGAATACGCCGAGCGATGCGCAGGGCCCCTTCGACGCGCTGGCCATCGGCTGGCCGTTGACGTAGGCGGTGAGCTTGCCGCCGCCAAGGACCCACGCGACGTGGACCCAGGTGCCGGGAGCCACCGGGAAGGCCACCCAGTCGAATTCATTCCCGGTATAGAAATTCCAGAAGTGAACGCCGCTCACGCCCTTGAAGGTGCCGACCGAGGAGCCCATGTACCAGGCGTCATTGGAGAATACGTGCGGAATGTAATTGCTGGCGTAGCCGCTCTTGTCGGCGATGTAGGTCCCCGGGGTCCGCACCAGGGCGGTCACGGTGCCGGCGCTGGCGGATTGCAAGAGCGTCGACGTGGCGTAGGCGGTGCTCATCCAGCCGGTGCCCTTGAAATCGGCGGCCGGACCGGCCTGACCAGCCTTTCCGAGCGCCACAGTGCCTCCGTAGGCGCCATTCCGGTTGTTCCCCGACTTGTCCAGCGCCACCGCGCCGTTCGCCTCGTCGAGCGGCCAGTAGGCGGTCGGCTGGTCGACGAGGATCTGGGCCGAGAGCGCGGCAGCGAAGGGGGCGCATTTCCCGTTCGCGCAGAGCTTCGACAGGCAATCTCCGGCGGCTCCGCACAGCTTCCCCTCTCCGCACATCCCGCACTTCGGGCCGCCGCAGTCGATGTCGGTTTCACTGCCGTTCTTCAGCTGATCCATGCAGGTGGGCATCAGGAGATCGGGGGGCGGCGCGAGATCCGGCGGCGTGACGAGGTCGGGCGGCAACGCGAGATCCACCGGCGGCGTCAGGTCGGGCGGCGGCGTCAAGTCGGGCGGCGGTGCCAGATCGAGTGCCACCACGAGATCGGGCGGCGTCGTGAAATCAGGCGGCGCCGCGAGATCCACCATCGCTGCGAGGTCCGCCGGCTCGGCAAGATCGGGCGCGGAGAGGTCCTCCGCCACCGCCAGGTCCGGCGCCACGGCCAGGTCCGGCGCGAGGGAGCCGTCCTGCGCCGCGGCGAGATCGCGCGCCGCCCCGAGGTCCCGCGGGGAGCCGATGTCCTCGGGCGCCGACGGTGGATCCGACCCGCACCCGGCGAGCCCCGTGATCAGGAGGAGCAGCAGCTTGCGCATGGGCGGATGCTATCATGAGCGGGCCGCCGCCCCTCGCCGGTCGCCAGCTTGACTTTCGTGGCCACTCCGGCGCCTGATCCTCGGTGGAGGCTCCATGCGCCCGACCCTGCTCTTCGCCATCCTGCCGTCGGTCCTCGGCCTTGGCTGCAGCCGCGATTCCCTCCCCCCGCGCGGGATTGACCTCGCGGTGCCGGTGCTCGGCGACGGCGGCACCTCCGACCTGTCGGTCTCCGTCGACCAGTGCGACGAGCAGCACTCCTGCCCGCCCGGAAAACGCTGCTTCAACAACCAGTGCATCCCGGACAACGGCGTCTGCCAGGACGACAACCAGTGCCAGAACGACACCTATTGCGTGTGCGCGAACGGCGGTGGCGACGCCGGCCCGTGCATCGACGGCGCCTGCATCCCCTGGGGCACCGGCCCGCGCGGCGCGTTCGACCCCGACTGCCAGGGAATGGGCTTCTCGGCCTCGCAGTTCAAGGCCCCGGTGGTGAAATGCCACTGGCAGGCCAAGGCGGGCGATTCCAATGTCCTGGTCACGCCGATCGTCGTCGACCTCGACAAGGACGGAAAGCCCGAGATCGTCTTCGCGACCCATTCCCAGCCCCACCCGATCGCGATCCGCGGCAGCGATTGCACCGAGGTGTGGAACCGGCCGAACATCGCGCTCCGCGCCTACACCCAGCTCGCGGCGGGCGACCTCGACGGCGATGGCTTCCCGGAGATCGTCGCCCTCAGCGCGGGCGGGGTGCTGGTCCTGGACCACGACGGCAACAAGCTGGCATCCAGTTCGGGCGGAACCTTCGGCACCTGCTCCGGCCCGGCGATCGCCAATATCGATGGCGTGGGCCCCCCGGAGATCGGGGTCGACGGCGCGGTCTATCGCTACACCAAGGGCCAGGCGGCGCTCCAGCAGCTGTTCCAGAAGCCCGTCACGGCCGCCACCTGGGGCAACGTGTCGCTCTTCGCGGACATGGACGGCGACGGGAAACCCGAGCTGGTCACCGGCCTGCAGGTCTACGACGGCGCCACCGGGGCGGACAAGACGCCGGCGGGAATGAA
This sequence comes from Myxococcales bacterium, assembly GCA_009692555.1. Taxonomy (GTDB): domain Bacteria; phylum Myxococcota_A; class Polyangia; order Palsa-1104; family SHYY01; genus SHYY01. The sequence goes on along the minus strand of SHYY01000056.1, from coordinate 13,897 downwards.
GGCCCTCGGCTCGCCGGGCGGCTACCCCGCGATCGCCGATTTCAACGGCGACGGGAAGCCCGATATCGTCAATGTCCAGTCGGCCACCGGGAAGCAGCAGGTGTCGGTGTTCGACTACGCCAACAACAAGGTGATCTTCGGGCCCTACAAGGTCGCCGGCGGTGGCTGGGGCGGCACGCCCACCGTCGGTGACTATGACGGCGATGGGGTCCCCGACTTCGGGCTCGCCTCGACCGATCACTACTACGTCTACGCGATGAAGTGCGCCAAGATGCCGAAGCCGGCGGATTGTCTCGGCCCGGACCCGGGCGTGCTGTGGTCCAAGCCGACCCACGACGTCTCCTCCGGCGGCACCGGCTCCTCGACCTTCGACTTCAATGGCGACAGCATTCCCGAGGTGGTCTACCGCGACGAATGCTGGCTGCGCGTCTACAATGGCCCCGACGGCAAGGCGGTCTTCGCGCAGACCATCACCTCGGGGACCTGCCTCGAATACCCGGTGATCGCCGACGTCGACAACGACGGCCACGCCGACGTGGTGGTGCCCTCCGACGATATCCAGAAGAACTTCTCCACCTGCCAGAAGGTCCCCGAGGCCGACACCAACGCGCCCTGGGGCGGCTACACTTCGGGTATCTTCGTCCTCACCGATCCGATGAACCGCTGGATGCCCTCGCGCCCCCTCTGGACCTCGCACACCTACCACATCACCGAGGTGAAGGACGACCTCTCGGTGCCGACGAGCGAAAAGCCCAACTGGGCCTCCTTCAACAACTATCGAAAGAACGTGCAGGGGGCGGTGCAGAAGGCGATCCCGGCCCCCGACCTCACCGGCGGCATCCCCGGCCTCATCGACAATGGAGGCAATGACTGCAAGGTCGCGGAGCGGCTATGGGCCAATCTCTGCAATCGCGGCGCGACCCCGGCCGGCCCAGGAGTCCCCGGAACCTTTTACACCAGCGATCCGCGGCAGCCGGGTGCACAGGCGATCTGCGGCACCAAATCCACCCAGGTCCTCCAGCCGGGCGCCTGCGAGGCGGTTTTTTGCGACTGGCAGAATCCCCCGATGGGCCCGCGGGATCTCTGGTACCGCGCGGACGACGACGGCGTGAAGAAGAACGTTGTCAGCGAGTGCAAGAACGAGAACGACCTCCTCTTCCTCCCGCAGGTCACCTGCGCCAAGATCGGCTGATTCGCATGGTTGCCTGGTTGAACTCCCCGCGCTTCCCGAGGGTCGAGGAGGCGGACGAAAATGGCCTCCTCGCGCTCGGCGGAGTGCTCCATCCCGAGAGGCTGCTGCTCGCCTATCGGAGCGGGATCTTTCCGTGGTCGTCGGATCCGGTGATCACCTGGTGGTCGCCCGACCCGCGCGCCGTCTTTCCGCTCGACACCTTTCGCGCCCATTCCAGCGTCGCCCGCAGCGCCCGCCGGGGCAACTGGCACTTCACCCTCGACGCCGACTTCGCGGGCGTGATGCGCGGCTGCGCGGAGCTGACCCCGCGCCGCGACGGCACCTGGATCAATGACGACTTCCTCGCCGCCTACCAGGAGCTGCACCGGCGCGGCAGCGCGCACAGCGTGGAGGTGTGGGAAGGCCGGTCGCTGATCGGCGGCCTGTACGGCGTCACCGTCGGTGGCTTCTTCGGCGGCGAGTCGATGTTCAACCGCCGTCCGGACGCCTCCAAGGCCGCGCTGGCGCACCTGGTGGCGCACCTCTGCGTGGCCAAGTTCACCCTCCTCGACGCCCAGGTGATGTCGCCGCACCTCGAGCGGATGGGAGCGATCGCGATGCCGCGCCGCGACTACCTCGCGCGCCTCCAGGCGGCTCTGGAGGTGCCGGCGACGTTCGGGGTTACTCCAGGCGCGCCCGCGCCGCCCCGCCCGTGACCCGGAGAATCAAGAACGGGAACGAAAACGGGAACGAAAACGGGAACGAAAACGGGAACGAAAACGGGAACGAAAACGGGAACGAAAACGGGAACGAAAACGGGAACGAAAACGGGAACGAAAACGGGAACGAAAACGGGAACGAGAATCAGCAGGCGGTCTGGATGCAGAAGTCGCCCGGCTTTGTGCAGATCCCGCAGCTCGCATTGCAGCAGACCATGCCGCCGGTGCAGGTGGCATTGCCACACTTGACCGGGGCCGCCGCGGCCGCGGCAGGGACGCAGTGGCCGCTCTGGCAAACCGGGCGCTTTCCCAGGCAGGGGTCGGCGAAGCAGCGCACGCCAGGGCCGGCGCAGGACGAAAGGGATTCGCTCGGGGCGAGCGCGCGGCACGCGCAGCTGGTGCAGTAGTCGCCGGCGAGCCGGCAGTCGGCGTCGGCGGCGCACTTCGCCGCGGGCGGAGCACAGGTGCGGATCGAATCATTGCGGTAGTAGGCGACGTAGGTCGGGCGCTGGGCGGGGATCTTGACCCGCGCCAGCACGTACGGCTTGGTCAGCGCGAACGTCACCGCGCACCCCGGGCCGGGCGACTCGATCGCCGTGACCACTTTGAGTGTCAGCCCGCTGGCCGACCGGCTCACCGAAGCGATCGAGGCCTTGAAGCCGCCACTGTTGCGCACGCCCGCGCTGTGGAAGACCACCCACTCCTTGTCGAAGTTCACGCCCGGCGCGTCGTGCCCGAAGTAGCTCCGGTAGCTCTTCGCCGAGGTGAAGATCCGGCGCGATTCGGTCATGCCCGAGTCGCCGATCCCGTCGCTGAAGGGGGTGAACGAGACGGTCAAGTGATCGGCCTTGAGGTCGCGATCGTTCGCGCCCTCCGCGTCCGCCACGAAGCCGCCGTTCTCGTCGACGAGATCATCATCCTGCGCGGCGTTGCAGGCGGCGAGGAGGCAGAGCGGCGTCACAATCTTGAGGAGCGAGTTCGCGGTCATTGTCCGGGCCTCGATGGCAGTGGTCGGGGCCGCCGTTCAGCAAATGACGTGCCGCGCGCCTCCAGGCCGCGAACTCGGCTCCAGACAGCCACTTGCGAGCGAGCAGGGCGACCCGGAATGGCGCCTCCAGCCGCCAGGTGAGCCAGGTCTGTCACGCCCCCGCGGCGGCCGCATCGAGCACGGCGAGGCACGCATCGAGGGTGAAGGCGCCGTGGAGCGCCCGCCGTAGCGCCTCGCCGCCCTCAACGCCCGCGAGGTACCCCGGGAGGTGACGACGGGTGACGCGCACGCCGACGTATTCGTCCCGCGCCGCCACGTTCGCCACGTAGTGCGCACGACACAGCGCGAGCCGCTCGGCGACGGTGGGAGGAGCCACCCGGACCGCCCGATCGAGCAGCGCGCGCGCCTCGGCGAAGATCCACGGATGGGCGATCGCCGCCCGGCCGACCATCACCCCCGCGCAGCCCGTCTCGTCGAGCGCCCGCACCGCGTCCTCGGCGCTGCGAATATCGCCATTGACGATCACCGGGATCGCCACCGCCTCTTGCGCCCGCCGCGCCCAGCTCCAGTCGGCGTCGCCGGTGTGGGCCATCTGGGCGGTGCGGCAATGGATCGAGATCGCCGCCACCCCGGTGTCCTCCAGCCGCCGCGCAAGGTCGACGATCGGCATCTCCGTCTCCGGCCCGAAGCCGATCCGCGTCTTCACCGTCACCGGCAGCGCCACCGTCTCGACGATCCGGCGCGCCATCGCCACCATCGCCGCCGGATCGCGCAGCCATCCCGACCCGGCCCCGCGGCGCGCGATCTTCGGAATCCAGCACCCGCAGTTGATATCGACGAAGGCAGGCCCCGCCGCCTCGGCGATCCGGGCCGCAGCGACGAGGCCATCGGGATCCCCGCCGTAGATCTGGATCGCGGTCGGCTGATCCCCGTCGACCAGCACGATCTTCCGCCGCGCGCTCGCGTGCCCGGCGACCAGCCGCTCGGCATTGACGAACTCGGTGACGCAGATGTCCGCGCCGCGCTCGCGACACAGCCTTCGAAACACCCGGTCGGTGACGTCCTCCATCGGGGCGAGGATCACCGGTCGTCCGGCGAGCAGCGCCCGCAATCGCCGATGCGCGGCGGTCATCCCTCCGGCTCCCCGGCAGGCGAGAGGCGCGGGGGGTGCGAAAAGACGCGCGTGAAGGCCCGCGGCGCCCGCTTCCTCCGCAGACAGCGCGTGTCGGCGCTCATGTAGCACACCGTGAAGGCCCGCCGTTGCCTCCCGATCGTACCGGCGAGCGAGCGATGCCACAGGTGGTTGTGCAACAGCAGCACCTCGCCCGCGCGCGCCGGCAGCGCGATCGCCCGCTCCTCCGCCAGGGCGAGCAGCGCCACCGGCACCACGCCGCCCTCGGGGGTGGTGAGGCCCGCGCGGTGGCTCCCGGGAATCACCTCGAGGCAGCCGCCGCCCGCCTCCGCATCATCGAGCGCCGTCCAGATTTGCAGGATCGGCGCACGATCCACCCCCCAGAAGCGGCCGCCGTCCTGATGCCACGGCAGGGGCGATCCGCCGCCCGGCCCCTTGTTGAACAGCACGGCGCGATAGATCGCCAGCGGCCCTGTCCCGGCGCTGTCACCGTCGCTGTCACCGATCAGGGAGCGCGCGATGCGCTCGAAGAGCGGGTTCTCGATCCAGGCCCGGAAGCGCGGATCGAGCTCCAGCTTCTCCATCTTGCGATAGTCCAGCGAGGGGCCCTCGAATCCCTTGCCATAGCGCAGGTCGTCGTAGCTGCCGGTCGCCGAGTCGAGCTGAAAAAAGAGGCCGGGGTGGACCACGCGACCCAGCATCAGGTCGTCGCTGCGCTCGCCGAGGAGAGCGCACCCTTCGTCGCTGAGCACGCGCCCGATGCGCGCAAATCCGTGTTCCACAAAGTGCGCCAGGCCGGCCGCCAGCCCCGCTGCGAACGAGGGCGACGAAGCCCCCTCGTCGAGCAGTGTCACCTCGCGTAGCACGCGTCGGTGCCGGCGAAGTCGCGGTGCAGCGTATCGATCGCCGCGCGCGTCCCTTGGGAGAGCGGGCGCGCACAGGCGTCGATCGCCGCGTCGAGGTGCGCCACCGTCGCCGGACCGACGAGGATCGAGTCGACGCCGGGCCGCCCCGCGAGCCACGAATAGGCCAACTCGAGCAGGGTCAGCCCCGCCTCCCGCGCCAGCCCGCGATAGGCGACCACTCGCTCGAACATCCGCTCGGATCCATAGCGCCGGCGGTAGTGCGCCTGGACCGCGAGGCGCGATCCCGCGGGCGGCGCCTCTCCCCGCTCCGCGTCGCGCGCGAGCAGGCCACCGGCGAGCGGATTGTAGACGGTGGTGTGGATCGGGTGGGCGGCGGCGAATCGCCAGTATTCGATATCGAGCTGGCGGATCAGCAGGTTGTAGATCTGCTGCGCGATCGCCGGCCGCAATCCGCCGTTTGCCGTCGCCAGCCCGTCGATTTCGAGGATCTGCCACGACGCGAAATTCGAAAGGCCGAGCCGTCCGATCCGCCCGCCGCGCGCCAGCTCGTCGATGGCCGCGAGCGACTCCGCGAAGGGCACCAGCGGATCGGGCGCATGGAGGTAGTAGATGTCGACGCGCTCCACCGCCAGTCGCGCCAGGCTCTCCTCGAGCGCGCGCCGGATCGCTACTGCGGAGAGCCCCTCGGCAGCTCCACCGCGACGGACCAGCCCGCACTTGGTCGCCAGCGTCACCGAATCCCGCCGCCCCGCGATCGCCCGCCCGACAATCCGCTCCGAGGCGCCGTCGCCGTAGAAGTTCGCCGTATCGAGCACCGTCACCCCGCGCTCGATCGCCCGGTCGATGATCCGGCGCGACTCCCCCTCGTCGGTGCGGGTGCCGAAGTTCATGCACCCGAGCGCGATCGAAGCCTGCTTCCCGTCGGCTGGCATTGAGCCGCAGTGTACACCCCGCGGCGGCACCCAAAGGCCCTCGCGAGGCCCTCGCGTTCATGGGCCGGCGACGACGGTGTGCGGCCCCGCGCCCGCCGGCACCCGCACCCACAGCGCGTGATCCGGCGCGTCGAAGTACCACCCGCCGCTGCCGTCGAGCACCCCGTTGCGTGTGGCCAGCAGCGCGGCCTTGCCGTCGACCAGCACCTCCTTCACCGGCGACTCGATGCGAGCGCGCAGGATCACCGGTCGGAGCGCGCGCGACACCTCGATCGTCGCTGTGGCCAGTGCTCAGTTCCCGTTCCCGTTCCCGTTCCCCCACGCTACACTCGCCCGCCATGATCCCCATCTCCGAGCACCCCTTCGGCGCCGGCGGCCTCTGCGCGAAGAAGCTGCGCCTCGAGTCGAACGGCCTGCAGGCGATCCTGGTCCGCGACCCCTCCGCCCCCCTGTGCGCCTATCAGACCTGGCTGCGCGTCGGGTCGCGCCACGAGCGCGCCGGCAAGACCGGGATCGCCCACCTGTTCGAGCACCTGATGTTCAACCAGACCGAGACGCTCGCGCCGGGCGAGTTCGATCGCCGCCTGGAGACGGTGGGCGCCGAGACCAACGCCGCCACCTGGGTCGACTGGACCTACTACCGCGACAACCTCCCGCGCGAGCAGCTCGATCTCGTGATGTCCCTCGAGGCCGATCGCCTCGCCCACCTCGTGGTGCACGATCCGCAGGTGGAGTCCGAGCGCGAGGTGGTGATGAACGAGCGCCGCTTTCGCGTCGACGACGACGTGGAGGGCTTCCTCGCCGAGCAGCTCTTCCGCCTCGCCTACACCTCCCACCCCTACCACTGGCCGACCATCGGCTGGATGGAGGACATCCGCGCCATCACCACCGACGACGCGCGCGCCTTCTACCGCACCTACTACGCCCCCAACAACGCCACCCTGGTCCTGGTCGGCGACTTCGACGAGCGCCTCGCGGCGGATCGGATCGAGGCCCACTACGGAGCCATCCCACCGTCGGTGATTCCGGTCGAGGCCCAGGTCCACGAGCCGCCGCAGGAGGGCGAGCGGCGCGGCGAATGGAAGAAGGCGGTGGCCTCCGATCGCCTGCTCATCGGGTGGCGCGGCTGCGGTCTCGGCGACGAGGATCACGCCGCGATCGAGGTGGCGATCGAACTGCTCGCGGGCGGGCAGTCGTCGCGCCTGCACCGGCGCCTGGTGATCGAGAGCGAGGTCGCCTCGACGGTCAACGGGGCGGCGCCCGAGTTCCGCGATCCCGGCCTTTGCGAGCTCACCGTCGCGCTCCAGCGCGGGCGGCGCGCGGCCGAGGCGGAGCGGATGATCGCCCAGGAGATCGAGCGGCTGGCCGAGCGCGCCGTCGACGAGGCGGAGCTCGCGAAGGCGCAGAACCGGCTGGAGGCGCGCCACTGGCACGGCCTGCGCCCGATGGACGGCAAGGCCGAGGCGCTCGGTCACTGGGAGACCACCGCGGGCGACTACTCCCGCCTCTTCTCCGTCGCTGAACGGGTCCGCGCGGTGCAACCGGAGGAGGTCCGCCGGGTGTTCGAGCGCTACCTCGCCCCGTCCCTGCGCACGGTGGTTTGCGCCACGCCTGCGCGGAGGCGCTCGTGATCGGGCCCGCCGGCTCGCTCGTCCTCGGCGAGGAGAACCACGACCTCCCGCTCGCCCGCGTGACCGTCACGCTCCGCACCGGCGCAACCTCCGACCCCGAAGGTCAGGAGGGGCTGGCCGCGTTCGCCTCGGAGCTGTGCCGTCGCGGCGCCGCCGGAAGAGGCCGCGAAGCGCTCGACGCCGCCTTCGAGGGGCTCGGCGCCAGCTTCGATGTCGTCGTCGACCACGACGCGATCACCTTCGACGTGGAGGGCCTCTCCCGCAACCTCGATCAGGCCGTCGCCCTGCTCGCCGATGTCCTCCTCCGCCCCGACTTTCCCGTCGCCGAGGCGGACGTGCTGCGCCGCGAGAGCCACGCCGCCCTCGACGAGCTGCGCGACGACGACGCCTCGCTCGCCCGCCGCTTCCACGCCCGCCACCTCTTCCCCGCCCACCCCTACGGCCGCCCGCGAAGCGGCACCGATGCCTCGATCGATCGCCTGACAGCAGAGGGGGCGCGCCGCTTCTTCGAGCGTGCCTTCGCGGGCGGCGATCTCCTCTTCGGCTTCGCCGGCGACCTCGCGCCCGATCGCTTCCAGGCGCTCCTCGCCCGCCACTTCGGCGCCCTCCGCTCCGGCGGCGCCGTGCACGAGGTGCCTCCCGATCCCCTCTTCCCGTCGGGGCTGCGCCTGCAGATCGTCGACAAGCCCGAGCGCACCCAGTCGCAGATCCTGCTCGGCCACCCCGCGCCGCGCTGGAGCGATCCCGACTACCTCCCGCTGCTCGTCGCCGCCCACGCTTTCGGCGGCACCTTCACCGCGCGCCTGATGACCGAGATCCGGGTCAAGCGCGGCCTCTCCTATGGCGCCTCGGCGCGCATGGGTCTCGGGCGCGGCGCGAAGGCGATCACCGTCACCGTCTTCCCGTCGCTGGCGCAGACCCCCGAGACGCTCGCCCTGGTGCTCGATCTCTGGCGTGCCTGGGTCCAGGACGGCGTCAGCGACGACGAGGTCGCTTTTGCCAAGACCAACCTCGCCTCCGCATTCGGCTTCCAGATCGCGACCCCCGAGGATCGCCTCGACCTCGCCGCGTCTGTGGCGGTGTGCGGCCTTCCGGGCGACTACCGCGAGCGCTTCGTTCCCGCGGTGCTGGCGGTGGAGCCCGCGGAGGTGCGCGCCGCGATGGCCCGCCGCCTCCACGAAAAGGATCTCGCAATCACCATCGTCTCGACCGCCAAGAAGCTCCGCCCGCTCCTCCGCAAGCTCTCCTTCGACGCACTCGAAGTCACACCCCACGACACGTTCTGAAAGGCGCGGAAATCGCCGGCACGATCGGTGCTCTGGGTGGCGGCCAGTCCCTCCCTGGCGAGCCTCGCCTCCGGGCAAGGGATTCTTCGTTGGTCCCTCGTACCAAGCAATTCCAGGAGCCATCCATGCGTTCATCCATCAGTCCGCGCCACCCGTCTGCCCGCAGCCAATCGACCCAGCTCGGGATCCTGCTCTCGACCCTGGCCCTCGCCGCCTGTGTCGGGAGGGAGCCGCCGGAGACACTCACCTCGACGTTGCCGGCGGACCCCACGGCGGAAATGCCGCTCGATCAAGGAGAAGTCCGCGACCCCCGAAACGGCGCTCGGACCGGTCGACGTTCTCCCCGAGCTACGCCGTCGGCGTGAGCCGGTCGAGATCCTCGGCCAGCGTCGAGCGCACGTAACGAATGGTCTTCTCGCGCAGCGCCCGCTTGGTCTTGCCGTACGCGTCGCGAGAGAGCGCCGCGAGCCGCTCTGCCTCGCCCAGCGCCCGCGCGCGCAGCTCCCCGTCGTCGACCAGGAGATCGAGATAGCCCCAGGTGAGCGCCGTCTCGGGATCCACTGTCATCCCGAACAGCGTCGCGGCGGTGAGGTGCCGGGCAACCAGCCGGTCGCGCGCCAGCTCCATCGCCAGGATCGGCGTCGGCAGCCCGATCTGCACCTCGTTGAGGCCGATCTTGAAGGCGCCGCGCACGCCGATCCGGACATCGCCGGTGAGCAGCGCCAGCGCCCCGCCCGCGAGCGCGTGGCCCGTGCAGGCGACCACCAGCGGCAACGGGAATTCGTAGAGCCCGAGCAGCAGGCCGACGCCGCGCGTCACCATCGACCGGACCCGCTCCACGCCCCCCATCATCTCCCGCAGATCAAAGCCCGCCGAGAAGCGCCCCGCCCGCCCCGTCAGGACCACCGCGCGCGCCTCTTTCTCCGCCCGCGCGAGGGCCGCCTCGAGCGCTTCCATCATTCCAAACGAGAGGGCGTTGGCCTTGCCGTCGTCCATCGCGATCACCGCGACGGGGCCCTCCTGCTGGTAGCTCACCGGGCTCGTGTCCATGACCTCGGACTCTACCCCAGGAGGCTACTTCGCGTCCCACCAGTTGGCGGTCGACTCGAAGTCGATCCGCTGGAGCAGCGTGCCCTCGGGGAGATCGAACACCAGCTCGTTGGTCCACGCCCGGGTGTGGACGATCGCCGCCGGCACCTCCCAGGTGATCAGACCCTTGCGCGCCTGCGGCACCAGCGACGTGCCGTTCCAGCTCGCAGCCACGGTGTGCTCCTGCCCATGAAAGGCACCGGAGAGCTTCGCCCGCAGCGTCTCGGCGGTGAACAGCGGGATCAGGAGCCGCACCCGCCGCGCCACCGGGACCGCCCGCTCCGCTCCCTTCCCCACCGCCGGGCCGATGATTCCCTCGGGGACGTGTTGGAGCGGGTCGGTAAAGGCGATGCTGGTATTGGTGGCGACGCCGTGAATCCGGCAGTCCCGCTCGACGATGTACCCGCCGACAACCCCCTCGAACGTCCCGGGTGGGACGCGGTAGATCAGGCTGTAGATCCACCCCGCGGGCTGGCAGAACGGGTAGCCCGTCACATCGAGCACCCGCCCGAGCCACTTCGGTCCCTTGGCCCAGGCGATCCAGGTCGACGCCGGCGCGGCGCGCGCGCCCGACGACTTCATCTTTCCCTGCCGCACCAGCTCCATCAGCAACCCGTTGTAGAGCACCGCCAGCACCGCCACAGCGAGGGTGGCTCTGCGCGCGAAGCGGCGCGCCTTCTCGCCGCGTTCGCTGACCCACGCCCACAGACCCGCGAGCGCGAACCCGAACACCACCGTCGCGTCGGTGAAGCGGCGCGGGCCGAATGTCCAGCTCCCCCAGTGATCCCACGCCGACGCATTGACCCACACCTCCACCGCCAGCATCAGCCCGAGCCGCCACCTGAGCGCCCCCGCGCGCCGCCGCGCCATCAGCAGCCCCGGCACCACGAGGTAGAGGATCGGCGTCCAGGGCAGCATCCCGCCGCGCGTGGAGAAGAGCGTCGCCACCAGGGCCGGGTCACTCCAGCGCATGTGGCCGGGCGGCTGCGGGGGACGGAGGAAGCCGAAAAAGTACTTCCACGTCGCCAGCTGCGGCGAGAACGCGCAAAGCGCGGTCACCCCCATCAGCAGCCCGCCGAGGAGCGGCAGCGCCATCTCCCGCCACCGTCGCCCACGCAGCGCCGAGAGCGCCCGTCCCGCGGCGTCCAGCCCCGGAAGAAGCAGCCACATCCCCTCCTGGAAGCGCATCAGCATCGCCCCGCCCCCGATCGCACCGAGGAGCGCAAAGCGACGGAGGCTCATCGCCCCGCGCCACGCATGCCAGCGCTCGACGAACAGCGTCACCATGAAGAAGGCGCACGCGTGCTGGTAGAGCGGCTGCGTCACCAGGTACCACACCAGCGGCGTCGCCAGCGTCGCGGCCACCGTCCCGAAGCGCGCCGCGCCGAGGCCGAACAGGCGCTTCAGGAATCGGTACATGAGCGCGATCCCGGCGAGGCCCGCGGCGAGCGATCCGAGCCCCGCCATCCAGAAGTCGAACACCGTCTGACCGGGTAACTTCTCCGCCGGCCAGTGCAGCACCCATCCGGCCAGCTTCTCGACGCCGATCGCGACGAGGTAGGAGGGGAACCAGAAGATCACCGGCCCGATCGGGCAGGCGTTGGCGACGTGGCCGGTCTTCTCGTGGCCCAGGATGGGCGCCCAGAACGGCGCCGCCTTCGCGAGGTCGAGGGTGTGATTGAAGACGATCGACGGCAGGTACATGAAGCCAAAGAAGCCGTCGCCGGAGGCCTTGCCCTGGAAGACGCCGCGCGTGCTCGCGTAGTAGACGCAGATCGCCAGCGCCATCGCGGCGATCACCCAATCCCCGTCGGTGAGCGCGCGCACGAGGCGCCAACGTTCGAGTAGCGGTCGCTTCACCGGGCGGTCCATTCGGGTCGCGGACAATACCACCTGTCGAGGGGAACGGACCCTTGCCCTGCACCCCGGGTGTGATCGCGGGTAGTTGGTGGCGGGCTCTCGGGTGTCCTCATTTCGAGCCCGAGCCCGAGCCCGGGCCCGAGCCCGACGGAGACGGATCGGTCTCGGGCTCCGTCCTGCGGACTGGGCTCGGGCCCGGGTTCGACGGTCCTGGCATCACCAGCTACCGTGGATCACACCCCTCCACCCCGCTACACCCCGCGGATCGCTTCCCGCGCCTCGGCCGGCCGGTTGGTGATGATCCCGTCGACGCCCAGTGCGGCCAGGAACGCCACCTCGTGCGGCGCATCGACCGTCCACACGTGGATCGCGCGGCCGCCGCGCCGCCAGCCCGCCAGCGCGCGCGCCGTCACCATCCCCGCCTCGGGGTGGAGCGCCGTCGGTGACAGGAGCGGCGCCGCCCACGCCTCGCGGAGCGGACGGCTCTCGCCGGCGTGGAAGAGGAGCCCCGTCGCCACCCCCGGCATGGCGCGGCGGAAGCGCCCGAGGAGCAGCGGATCGAACGAGGAGACGAGCGTGCGTGCAGAGGCCCCGTGGCGGACGATCAGCGCCGCCACCGCGTGCGCGATCCCATCGTCGCGCAGCGCCGCGAGCCAGCCGATCCCGCGCCGCTCCTCCGCCTTCAGCTCGATGTTCACGAGCAGGTCCGGCCCGAGCGCGCCGAACACCTCCGAGAGCAGCGGGATCCGCTCGCCCCCGCCGAGATCCACCTCGCGCAGCACCTCCAGCGGCGTCTCCCGGATCCGCTCCGGCCGCTTCGCGAGACGGATGAGATCATCGTCGTGGAACACCACCACCTCGCCCGTTCCGCAGCGCATCACGTCGAGCTCGATCCCGTCGGCGCCAAGCTCCCCCGCGCGCGCGAAGGCCCCGAGCGTGTTCTCCGGCCGGCCAATCGACGCCCCCGACGCCCCGCGATGGGCGATGATGAGCGGCGTGCTCCGGCGCCCCCAGCGCGACTCTTCAGCGACGGCGCGCGACCTCACCAGGGCCTCGGACGGAACATCGCGGCGGAGCTTACCACGGCGCTCCCGGAGCCATCCTCCGTCACTCCCTCCGTCACTCCCTCCGTCACTCCACCAGCGCCGCGTACAGCGCCCGGGTCACCGGATCGACCTCCTCGCGCGCCACCTGCAGCGTCAGCCGCATCGGACTCGCCGAGAGTCCGCTCGGCCGCGCACCCGCTTCCGTCGCCGCGGCGAGCGACCGCGCCAGCAGCCCGGCGTCCGACCCGATCCCCGCCCCGACCACGGTGACCGCCCCGGTCTCGTCGACCACGCAGCCGGGGCACGCCGCCGCGAGCGCCTCCTGCACGCGCGGCCAGTCGGGCAGATCGTCGCGGCTGAAGGTGATCTCCACCCGCTCCCCGACCTCGCAGCTCCGCAGCGCCGCGCCCGCCTCGGCGAGCACCGCGAGCAGCCGCTCCGCCTCTCCGCCCGCCGCACGCACGCGCGACAGACGCTGCGTCCCCGTCACCGCCACCGCGCCCCGCCGCTCCCGCGTCTCGCCGCCGATCCGCGTCTCCGCCACCGGCCCCCGATCGGGCCGGCTCGCCGTCGCCCGCGCGTACATCACGATCCCCGCCTTCCGCGCCCACTCCACCGCCTGCGCGTTCAGCACCTTCGCCCCGTGCTCCGCCAGCTCCTGCATCGCCTCGTAGCTCACCTCGTCGAGCCGGCGCGCGCCCGGCACCACCCGCGGATCGGCCGTGTAGACCCCGTCGACGTCGGAGCAGATCTCGCAATAGGCCGCGCCGAGCGCCGCCGCGAGCGCCACCGCGGTGGTGTCCGATCCGCCGCGTCCGAGGGTGGTGATCTCGCGCTTGTAGCTCATCCCCTGGAACCCCGCGACGATCACCACCTTGCCCCGCTCCAGCTCGTCCTGGATCCGCACCGGCCGCACCTCGATGATCCGCGCCCCCGAGTGGCGATCGTTGGTGAGGATCCCCGACTGCGACCCGGTGAAGGAGATCGCCTCCACGCCGAGCCGGTGAAGCGCCATCGCGAGCAGCGCCATCGCGATCCGCTCCCCCGCCGAGAGCAGCATGTCGAGCTCACGCCGTGGCGGCGCCTCCGAGACCCGCCCGGCGAGGGCGATCAGCTCGTCGGTGGTCTTGCCCATCGCCGAAACCACCACCACCACCCGCCGCCCGAGCGCCACCGT
>SHYY01000055.1 GCA_009692555.1 Myxococcales bacterium | reverse complement strand
GCTGCGGACGGGACGACTACGACTACGACTACGACTACGTGACGAGCAAGAGCCAGCAAGAGGGCCCCCTCCGCTGTTAAGCACCCCCGGGCGGTGTTGCCCCTCTTCGACCGGAGAGGGTAGCCTGCCGCGATGGCTCGCCCGACCCGCGCCCCGCTCTTCCTCCCGCTCAACCTGCCGTTCGGGATCGCCGTCGGCTACGCGACCATCACCACGCCGTTCGTCCTCGACAAGCTCGGCTTCCTGGCGATGATCGCGACCGCCGCCCAGCAGACCGGACAGCTCCCCCACACCCTCAAGCTCCTCTGGATTCCCGCGATGGACGCCCGCTTCCGTCGCCGGAGCTGGTACATCGCCTCGGTCGTCATCGCCGCGATCGCGCTCGCCGCCACCGCCCTCGTCGACGCCAAGGCCCACCTCAGCCTCTACACCGCGCTGCTCTTCGCCGCCAACGTGGGCGCCGCCACCTCCTCCGCCGCGCTCGAGGGGCTGATCGCCACCACCGTCCCCACCGAGCACAAGGGCGCCGCAGCGGGGTGGTTCAACGCCGGCAACCTCGGCGGCACCGGCATCGGCGGCGCCGTCGCCCTGTGGCTCACCCAGCATCAGTCCCCGGCGCTCACCGCCGGCGTACTCGCCGTACTGACGCTGGTCTGCGGCCTGCCGATCCTGTTCGTCGACGAGCCGGTCCGCGTCGCCCACCCGATGCTCAGCGCGATCGGGAATCTGGCGCGCGACCTCTACCGGACCGCGGTCTCCTACGAGGGCTGGACGGGCCTCGTCATCTGCCTCTCCCCCGTCGGCACCGGCGCCGCCGCGAACCTCTTCTCCGGCGCCATGCACAACGACTACGGCGTCTCCGAGCACCGGGTCGAGGTGGTCACCGGCCTCCTCGGCGGCCTGGTGAGCGCAGCCGGCTGCCTCTTCGGCGGCTACTTCGCCGACCTCATGAACCGCCGTCTCGCCTACGCCGCTTCCGGCGCGATCATGGCGGTGATCGCCGTCGCCATGGCGCTCGGCCCCACCACCGTCGGCTGGTTCACCTACGGCACGCTCGCCTACCAGTTCACGAGTGGCATCGCCTACGCCACGTTCTCGGCCTTCGTCCTCGAGATGATCGGCCACGAGGGCGCGGTGTCGACCAAGTACACCCTGTTCGTCGCCGCCGCCAACTGGGCGATCAGCTACACCGCGATCCTCGACGGCTGGGGCTACGAGCGCGGCCGGGTGCGCGGCCTGTTCCTCACCGACGCCGCGGCGACGGCAGTGGGGATCGTCGTGCTGGTGGCGATGGTGCTGTGGACGCGCCGTCGGCCGGCGGACCGGGCGCTGAAGGACCCTGCGGCGGGGCCGTGAGGCTGAGGGCTACTCGAGCCCGTGCTTGCGCTTCATCTGGTCCATGACCTTGGCGTATTCGATCTCCCAGGTCTGCGTGCCCTCGGCGAGGTTCTTGATGCGGCGCCGCACCTCCTCGTCGAGCTCCTCCTCGACCATCATGTACTTCTTCAGCGTGTCGCGGATCTTCTTGCGCAGCACGATGTCGTCGGCGAACACCTCCTCGACGTGGGCGGAGTGCATGAAGGTCTCGACCAGCTGGTTGGCGATCCACAAGGTGGCGTCGTCGCCGAGCCCGAACTCGCGCTCCTCGGCGAGCGCCCGCTTCACCTTGCCGAACTGGCCGTACGGCAGCTTCTTCTCCTCGAGCACGTCCTTGGTGCGGTCGGAGAGCTCGCGGTCCATCCGGATGTACTCCTTCAGGATGGACTCCACGTCGAGCTGCGCCTCCTTGGTGTCCGACACTTCGATATCGCCCGCCTCGACGAGGACACGAACGACCTCCTCGGCGACGGCGGGGATCTTGCCAGTGTACAGCTTCATCGAATGCTCCGAAAAAAGTGCGCAATTCTAAGACCTGGGATCCGGCGGGTCAAGGAGAGACGCGAGGCAGCTTGCGCGACAGCCACGCACTGTCCGGATCGACCAGCCGCCAGGGGCGGAGCGCCCATTTGCCCGCGTAGTCGACGCCGATGCGCGGGGTCGCCAGCGCGCGCACCGTCGGGCCGCCGCGGTCCTCGATCCACAGCGGGCCGCGGGCGACCAGATCCGACAGGTTCTGCTCGCGCGTGATCGCCAGCGCTGCGCACAGCTTGCCCGGGCCGTCGGTGCGGCCGGCGATCCCGGCGATCGGCTCGAGCGCGCGCACCAGCACCGCGGCGGGGGTTCCGGCCGGCTCGCAGACCGCATTGAAGCAGTGGTGCATGCCGTAGATCAGGTAGACGTAGGCTCGCCCCGGCGGGCCAAACAGCGCGCTCGCCCGTGGCGTGGGGCCGCGCCAGGCGTGGCAGGCGCGGTCCTCCTCATGGATGTAGGCCTCGGTCTCGACGATCCGGCCGCACAGCACGCGCCGTCCCAGGCGCCGGCAGAGGTACTTGCCGAGCAGCTCCTTCGCGACGGTGAGGCAGGGGCGGTCGTAGAAGTCGCGGGAGAGGGCAGGCCGCTTCGTCACGGCGCGGGCGCGAGCAGCAGTCGTTCGCGGTCGATCTTCCGGCACAGATCGGCCAGCCGCCCATCGGCTTCGATCGCGGTGAGCAGCCCCGAAGCGGCGGCGCGGTAGGCATCCGGCGCGAGCTGTCCCTGCAGCAGTCGCACGCGCAGGAGCACGAACGCCGTCTGCGCCACGTCGGAGAGGCAGTAGTTCTTGATCGTCTCGAGGTGCCCTGCGTTGTAGAGCCCCTCGACCTGGCTCCCGTCGACGCCGATCTTGCCGGGCAGGCCGATCACCCGGGCGATCGCATCAAGGCCCATCGGCCGCGCGGCGCCGTGGTCGGCCAGGAAGTCGCAGAGATCGAAGTGGCCGCTCTCGGAGTAGCGGTGGCGGTAGTCGCGATCCTGGTAGTAGAACTGCAGCGGGATGCCGTGGCGCAGGCAGCGGAGGGCGATCACCGGGAGATCGAAGCCGCGGCCGTTGTAGGTGACGAGGTGGGGGCGCTCGCGCTCGACGAACGCGGCGAAGTCGGCGAGCATCCCAGTCTCGTCCTTGCCGTCGCCCACCACGCCGAGGCGCTTGAAGGTGTAGTCGTCGTCGAGCCACAGCACGCCGATCACGATCGGGCGGTGCGCGTAGGGGGGAGGGAAGGGGCGCTCCTCGCCCGCCTTCACCTCGGGCGGCGTGTAGACATCGCGGTCAGGGACGGTCTCGAGGTCGAGGATCAGGAAGCCGCGCTTCATGCAGCGCAGCTTAGCTCATAGCGGGAAGATCATCTCCAGCCCCGCCACCTCGGCGTCGCCGAACTGGAGGTGCGCGCCGCGGTCGTTGGCGTAGTGGCCGTAGGAGAGCGCCAGCTGGCCCTCGCCGAGAAAGCGGCCGAGCGGCATCCCGCGGAAGTCGAGGAAGGAGAGGGGGAACTGCACCCGCGCCTCGACGAACACCGAGGAGAACTCGGAGAGCTTGGCGTCGCCGGTGTAGTTTGTGCGGTTTTTGAAGTTGATCCCGGAGCACTCCTTGTCGGTGTATTCGGGGTTGATCTTCGGTTGGCCGTCGGGCTCGTGGGGGTAGAAGGAGGCGGCGGTCTGGGTGTGGTAGCGGCCGGTGAAGCGCAGCTCGATCGGGCCGAGGCGGGCGTAGGTGCGCACCTCGGGGGAGAGGGCGGTCACGCTCCAGTCGTCGCGGTAGTAGCGCAGCTTGAAGTAGGCGGCGAGGTAGCGGAGCGCGCCCATCTTCACCGGGACGGCGAGGCGCAGGCCGGCGGTGGCGGCGAGGCGGTTGCGCTCGCCGGGGACGACCTCGAGCTGGGGCGTGCCGCACACCTTCACCGTGCGGTAGGGGTTGGCCTGGAAGGACTTCGGGTCTCCCTCGTCGCCCAGGCGGTTCAGCTCGACCGAGAGATCGAGCAGCGCGAGGCGCGACAGGACCTGGGTGCCGCTGAGGATGAGGAAGTGGCTCTTCAGGTGGCCGACCGGGACGAAGCCGCCCGGGCCGATGCGGCGCGCGGCGTCGGCGTGGCCGTAGACGTAGCTGGCGGCGAGGGTGGTGTTCTTCTTCCAGAGGTCGGCAGCGACGGTGCCGCCGCCGGTGTGCGACCAGTAGTCGCCCTCGGTGGAGTAGCGGTAGCTGCCGGTGACGGTGACCGGGCCGATCCGCTGGCCGAGGTGGGCGCCGATCTGGTTGCGGAGCTCGGTGAAGGGCTGATCGGAGAGCACGCCGGCGGCGACCGAGGCGGAGGTGATCGCGTCGAGGAGGTAGCCGCCACCGACGATGGTGCCGGTGGGAAGCTCCTTCGAGAACTCCATCTCGGGGGCGACGACGCGGGTGTTGCGGTCGCGCCAGTAGTTGCCGCGGAGGATCACCTCGTCGCCGAGCGCGGGCGCGGCGTGGAGCGAGGCAGCTACGAGGAAGAGGGACGCAGGGAGGCGCAGGGCGGTTCCCCCGGTCAGTTGCAACCGCAGCCGCCGCCGGCCGATGTGTAGCCGCCGGAGCCACCCTCGCGCGACTCCTGCCAGTGCTGGCGGAAGTGATCTTCGAGCGCCTCGGAGGCGGGATCCATCGCCCGCAGCGAGAGCATCTCGCGCGCGTGCGGCTTGACGACGACGCAGCCGCAGGCGAGCGGGAGGGCGGCGAGCAGGAGGAGGAGCCTCATCGGGGCGCGATGATATCAGACGGTCCACGCACGGGGGCCGTTTCCGTTTCCGTTTCCGTTTCCGTTTCCGTTTCCGTTTCCGTTGCCGTTGCCGTTGCCCGAATGCATGATGGCGCCCCGTGTCCGCCCGCCTGGCCCAGTTCGTCGTCCACCGCCCGTGGGTGGTCCTCGCGGTGGCCCTGGTGCTCTCCGTCGCTGCGGCGCCCCTCGCGCTGCGCCTGCGCCTCGACACCGACCTGATCAATCTCGTCCCAGGAAGCTCCCCGGCCGCCGCGTCGTTCGTGCGCTTCACCCGGACCTTCGGCGCCGAGCAGCCGCTGGTCGCGCTGGTGGAGTGCGACGACCCCGCGCGCCTCAACGACTTCGCCGATCGCTACGCCGAGGCGCTGCGCGCTCGCGCCGACATCGCCGAGGTGCGGGTCCGCCTCTCGGGCGCCTCGGCCGGGCTGATCCAGGGACACCTCATTGATCTCCTCGACGACGCCGAGCTCGCCGCCCTCGCCCCCCGCGTCACCGACGAGGCGCTCAAGGTCCAGGCGCGCCGCCTGCGCGGGCTGGTGGCGGCGCCCGGCGGCAGCGCGCTCGTGCCCCTCATCACCGCCGACCCGCTCGAACTGCTCGCTCTCGCCGGGAAGCGCCTCCAGGCCGGCCTCCCCGTCGACACCACCAGCGGCTACTTCAAGAGCATTGATGGCCGGGCGCTTCTCCTTTTCGTCCGTCCGAAGGGCGATCCGGTCGATATCGAGGCCGATCGCGCGCTCCTCGCTGGCGTGAGCGCAGACGCCGCGCGCCTCGGCGGCCGGGTGGTCGAGGGCGACTTCGGAGCGCCCGGCCCCACACCGACGATCGGCTTCACCGGCTTCTACGCCCACGCCTTCGTCTATCGCGACTGGCTCGACCGCGACATGACCGTCTCGACGGTGGTCTCGGGGGTGTCGGTGCTGCTCTTCTTCGCCCTCCTCCTCGGCGCGGTGCGTGCGTTGCCGCTGGTGGCCACCCCGCTGCTGGTCGGCCTGTGGCTGACCGGGGCGGCGGCGGGGGCTCTCTACGGCCACGTGAACGCGGTGTCGCTGGCCTTCGGGACGATCCTTCTCGCGATCGGGATCGACCTGCCGATCCAGATCTACAACCGGCTGCGCGAGGAGCTGGAGGCCCATCCGCCGAGGGCGGCGCTGGAGCGCACCATCGAGCGGCTGGCCGGACCGGCGCTGCTCGCGACGCTCGGACCGGCGGTGGTCTTCTTCGCCTGCCAGCTCTCCGACTACCGCGGGCTGGCCGAGCTCGGGGTGCTGGCCGGCGTCGGGCTGATCCTGAACATGGTCGCGATGATGACCGTGCTGCCGGCGCTGCTCGGGGTGATCCCGGCGAAGCTGTGGGCGCCGCGGCGACGGGGAAGGCGTGCCGGAACCTGGTTCGTGTGGTTCGGGCGGCTGACCGCGCGCCGACCGCGTCTGGTGCTGGCGGTGGTGGCGCTGGCGGCGCTCGCGGCCTCCCCGCTGGCGCTGCGGGTGCGCTTCGAGCGGCGACTGATCTCGTCGGTGGAGCCGGCCGGGATGCCGGCGGTGAAGGTGCAGCGCGAGATGGAGCAGCGCTTTGGTGGGCGGCAGCTGCTGCTGCTGGCGATCGCCGAGGACGCCGATCCGGATCGCGCGCTGCAGCTCTCCGATGCCTGGCGCGGCGAGGGGGAGCGACTGCGGCAGGCCGGGCTGCTCGTCTCCTACGAGTCGGTGTCGTCGATCGTCCCGTCGCTGCGCGAGCAGGAGCGGCGACGCGCGCGCTTCGCCGAACTCGATCCGGGGCGGATCGCACGGGGGCTGCGCGCGGGGCTCGAGGAGGCGGGCTTCGACCTCGTGCCTTTCGAGCGCTTCCTCGCTCAGCTGGTGAATCCGTCGCCGCCGCTCCGCCTCACCGACGTGGGCCCGGAGCTCTCCTTCCTCGTGCGCGCGCATGTCCATGACGGGAAGCAGGGTCGCTCGGTGGTGACCTACTTCTACCCACACCCCGATCGCGTCGACGAGGCGGTGGCGGCGCTCGAGCGGTATGCCGCGGGGCCTCCGGCGCGCGGCGAGGTGACCGGGATCCCGATCCTCGAGGACACGCTGCGGCGGGTGGTGGAGCGCGACACCTTGCGGGTGACCGCCGCGTCGCTGGTGGCGGTGGTGGTGCTGCTGGTGCTCTACTACCGGCGAGTGCGCCCGGTGATCGCGGTGCTCGCTCCGCTGGCCTGCGCGTGGCTCCTGTTCGCATGCGTCCTCGGCGCGCTCGATCTGCCACTCAATCTGTTCAACCTGCTCGCGGTGCCGCTGGTGGTCGGCTACGGGATCGATGACCACGTCTTCCTGCTCCACCGCTACCGGGAGGACCCATCCCGCGGTCCCGAGTTCGCGCTCGCCTCGACGGGACGGGCGATCGTGGTGACCTCGCTCTCGACGATGGCGGGCTTCGCGGGCCTCGCCGTCGCTCGCTTCGACGGGCTCCGTCTGCTGGGGATCACCGGCGCGGTGGCCGTGGGGTTGTGCCTGCTGGCGGCGATGGCGGTGCTGCCGGCCCTGCTCGCGATCCTGTGGGGAAAGAGCGAGGCGGGCCGCGGGAGCGGCGACGGCAACGGCACCTGATTGATCAGCTGAGCGAGGCGCGGGCGATCTGTGCCGCCGAGGACTACCGGCTCGAACCGGCGCCGCGCGTCGATCGCCAGAACCCCCTCGCCCCGAAGAGGCCGCGTGTACCTCGTCGACACAAACGTAGTCAGTGAGCTGATGCGCGCGCGCCCGGCGCCGGCGGTCATCCGCTGGGCCGAGGGCGTGCCGCGCTTCTCGCTCAGCGTGGTCACGCTCGAGGAGATCGGGTACGGCCTCGGCCTCCGCCGCAGCGCGCGCCTCGAGGTCTGGCTGCGTGACTTCACCGCCGAGTACTGCGACGTGTTGCCGGTCACCGCGGCGATCGCGCGTCGGTGCGCCGACCTCCGGGCCGGCCTCCGCAACGGCGGCCACACCCGCCCGCAGGTCGACATGCTGATCGCCGCCACCGCCGCCGAACACGGCCTCGCCGTGGTCACCCGCAACACCCGCGCCTTCGACGGCTGCGGCCTGCGCGTCATCAACCCCTTCGCTGCCTGATCGATCGGTTAGGGCCCGCGAATGGACAACTCGATCGATGATCGCGGCCGAGGCGCCCGGATGGCGAGGCGCGACGACGGAGAATACTCTCTGTATTCGACCGACGAGCAACGAAGCCAGCCGGGATGCATCGGCCGCGAGGGCGATCGAGTTGTCCGTTCGCGGGCCCTAAGGGCGCCAAGCGTCATCCGAGAGTATTCACAAACTGGTGACGCACCCGCAGCTCGTCTAGAATTTGCGACCCGATGACCCCAAAAGAGTTCGCCCTCTTCGTCGCGGCCTCGTTGCTCTCCCTCCTCGCCACCGCCCGCGCCGAGCGCCACCCGGTGTTCTCGCTCGTTGACAACCGCCCGCTGGCGCACACCCAGAGGCGGGGCGGCCTCTACATCGCCGCCGGCGGCGCGGGGATGGCGAGGTACGTCCACTTCAGCCGCCCGCTCCCCACCTGGAGGCTGCGCGCCGTCGAGGAGGGCCGCAAGGTGGGGCTTGCGATGGCCGCCGCCACCCTCGAGGTGCCGCTCACCCCGCCCCAGGCCGCGGCGAACGCCGTGCACATCGGCCTGAAAGCGCCTGCGCAGTCGTCGCTGAGGATCAGCGCATCCGGAAAGCCCTCGGCGGCGATCGCGCTCTCGGGCGCGTGGCAGGTGATCACCGTGCCGCTCCCCGACGGAGCGCTCCATGCGGGTGAGAACCGCCTCGCGCTCACCTTCGCGAAGTGGGGCAAGTACGGTGGCCAGAAGGCCGCCGCCGCCGTCGAGTTCATCCAGATCGGCGGGAGCGCGCCTGCCGCCGCCGATCCACCGTCGCCGCCCGCCGGGATCCGCCTCGGAAAGGGCGCGGGCGCGGCCTTTTACGCGTACGTCCCGAAGGGCGGCGCCGTCGCTGCCACGGGAGAGGCCGGCCGCTGCCGCGTCACCGTTCGCGCCGAGGGGCTCGCGGAGAGCGAGCTCAAGCTCGACGGCACGCCGGTGGATCTCGGCGCCCTCGGCGGGAAGTTCACCCGGCTGGAGCTGTTCGCCGACGGCCCGCAGTGCGAGGCGGCCACCCTGGCGCGCGCCGATCTCCTCGCCGACGGGCCGGCCCCGGTGCGCGCCGCGCCGAAGCCGCCGAAGAACGTGATCATCTGGCTCACCGACAACACCCGCGCCGACAAGTTCAGGCTCTACAACCCGAAGAGCCGCGTCGAGACCCCGGTGTTCGACGCGCTGGCGAAGGAGTCGACGCTGTTCAAGGTCGCCTACACCCAGGGCAACGAGTCGCGCGTCTCGCACGCCTCGCTGTGGACCTCGGCCTACCCGTCGGTGCACAAGATGATCCCCGAGAAGGCCAAGCTCCCGCAGGAGTTCGTCACGCTCGCCGAGGCGGTCCGCCCGTCGGGGCGCCACACCGTGGGAGTGATGGGAAACGGCTTTATCGATGTTTTCTGGGGTTTCGGTGAAGGATGGGACTACCTCAAGAATCACATCCACCAGGGCGGTGGGCTGAAGGGGGACGACCTGATCGCCGACGCGCTGAAGCAGCTCGACGCGCCGCCGATCAAGGGCGGCAAGCCCTTCTTCCTCTACATCGGATCGATCGACGCCCACGTCTCCTGGCGCGCCCACGAGCCGTGGCTCGCGAAGTACGACCCGGCGCCCTACACCGGCGACTTCGTCAAGGCCTGCACCGACCCGCAGCTCGATCAGATCGTCGCCGGGAAGCTCGCGGTGAACGAGCGCGACAAGGTCCGGATCATCGCGCTCTACGACGCCGACATCTCCTACAACGACCACGTCCTCGGCAAGCTGCTCGCGGCGCTGAAGAAGCGCGGCCAGGGCGAGGACACGATGCTGATCATGACCTCGGATCACGGCGAGGAGTTCTGGGATCACGGGCGGATCGGCCACGGGCAGTCGCTGCGCCAGGAGCTGGTCCACGTGCCGTTCCTGATCCACTACCCGCCCTACTTCCCGCCGGGGAGGGTGGTCGAGGAGGGGGTCGAGGTCCTCGACGTGCTGCCGACGATCACCGATGCGCTCGGCGTGGCGACCCCCGAGGCGGTGCAGGGCGAGTCGCTGATCCCGCTGGCGCAGGGCTTCGGCGCCGGCTACCCCAGGCCGTCGATCGCGTCGCAGTACGAGCTGGCGCATGCCATGCGTCTGGGGAGCTACAAGATCTGGGTGGGCGGATCGGGCGATGTGCGCCTCTTCGACGGCGCGGCGGATCCCCACGAGGACCACGACCTGATGGCGACCAGGCCGATCGAGCGCCGCGCCCTCACCGACGCGCTCGGGCTGTGGATGGCGAACCGCAATCAGTGGAAGAAGCGCAGGTGGGGCGTGGCATCGAACCTCGCGCCGGGCTTCGCGTCGGAGATGGAAAAATAGCGACGGGGCGTTCGGGTGTATCGTCCCCTCGCAAGCCAAGGAGTGGGCAATGCGCCGTGCCTTCCACCTCGCGACGTTCCTTTGTGCGCCGCTCCTCGCCCTTTGTTCGAGCTGCTCCCCCGAGAAGCAGGTGACCGGCGAGGTCCCGTCGCTGACGCGGGACGCCGGCGCACCCACGGCGTACGCCCCGGACCCGCTCGCGCCCGCAGGCGGAGCCAGGGAAGAGGCGCCGCATCACCTGCCACCCGCGCTCAGCGGCGGCACGCTCCTCCTGCTCCGCGACGGACACACCGCGGTGGCGGCCGACCCGGATCGCGACTGCCTGTGGGTGATCGATCTACCGACGGAGAAGGCCGGCGCGGTGTACCTCGACCCGGGGGACGAGCCGGGGCGCCTGGTGGAGGATGCCGCCGGGCGGGTTCACGTCGTCCTCCGGCGCGGCGGCGCGATCGCCGATCTCGACCCGGCCTCGTCGCTGGCGCCACTCCTCTCGCGGCGCGCGGTCTGCCCTGCACCGCGCGGGATCGCCTTCGACGCGGCGACCGATCGACTCCACGTCGTGTGCGCCGGCGGCGAGCTGGTGACGCTGCCCGCGGCCGGCGGCGCCAAGACCACGGTCCGGCCCCTGGAGCGCGACCTCCGCGATGTCGTCGTCGACGGCGATCGCCTGCTCATCAGCAAGTTCCGCGCGGCCGAGCTGCTGGTGGTCGACGGCGCGGGAACGATCGTGCAGCGCCTCTCGCCGCCCGGGTTCAGCGCGCCGTCGGTGCGCGCCGGGGCGACCTTCTCGCCGGCGGTCGCGTGGCGCACCATCGGCCTCGGCGGGGGACGGGTGGCGATGCTTCCACCAGCGCGGGCAGGACTCCGCGGTGTCGACCCAGCCGGGCGGCTACGGCAAGGCCACCGACCAGTGCGGAGCGATCGTCCACGGCGCACTCACCGTGCTCGACCCCGACCAGAAGGTGGGCGTCGCGGCGGCGATGCCGGGCGCCCTCCTGCCGCTCGACGTGGCCGTGTCGCCCGGCGGCACCCGCGTCGCGATGATCGCGGCGGGCAATCACCGCGGCGGCGCCGGCGCGCAGATCCTGGTCCATGACCTGACCGAGCTCGCCAAGGGCGGCTGCCTCGGCTTCGACGAGAAGTACAACCTCAACCTCACCGTCGGGCAGCCGGTGGCGGTGGTGGAGCGGCACCGCGATCTACGTCCAGACCCGCAATCCCGCGACCCTCCAGCAGATCGTACAGCCCGCTCTCAAGACCATCAGCCTCGGGAAATCGCTCCCCCAGGACGCCGGCCACCTGCTCTTCCATCGCAACGCCGCCGACTCGCTGGCGTGCGCGTCATGCCACCCCGAGGGCGGCGAGGACGGCCGCGCCTGGAACTTCGTGGGGCTCGGCCTGCGCCGCACCCAGTCGCTGCGCGGCGGCCTCCTCGGCACCGAGCCCTTCCACTGGAGCGGCGACATGAATACCCTCGACGCGCTGCTCTCGGACGTGCAGGTCAATCGGATGGGCGGCGCGATGCCGACGGTGGACGAGATGAACGGCCTGCGCGCCTGGGTGAACACCCTGCGCGCACCCGCGGCGTCGCCCCCCGCGAGCCCGGCGGCGGTGCAGCGCGGCGTGAAGCTGTTCCAGGGCGCCGGCTGCGTCGGGTGCCACGACGTGGGCACCGGCGGCGCCTTCCAGGTGCCATCGCTGGTCGGGGTCGCCTGGCGCGCGCCGTTCCTGCACCACGGCTGCGCCAAGACGCTGCGCGACCGCTTCAGCGCCTGCGGCGGCGGCGACAAGCACGGCCAGACCTCGTCGCTGAGCCAGGCCCAGGTCAGCGACCTCGTGGCCTACCTCGAGACGCTGTAGACGGCTACTTCCGGCGGTTGATCATCACCGCGATGCCGCCGGTTTTGCCAACGACAAAGGTCGACGCCAGGTCGGGCGCGCCGTCGCCGTTCCAGTCCCCAACCACCAGGTCGCCGAGCGCCCCGGCGGTGAGGAACTCGAGCACCGGCAACTGAAAGCCGCCGTCGCCGTCGCCAAGCCAGACCTCGACTGCCCTGGATTGATCGGCCACGAGGAGGTCCTGGCGGCCGTCGCCATCGAGGTCGGCGAACGCGACCGCCATCCCGAGCATCCGGGATCCCTGCGCGACCGTGGCGGTGAACTCCCCCTTGCCATCCCCCGTGAGCAGCCGCACGGCGCCCTTCAGCGGCACGGCGAGGTGGACCTTGCCGTCGCTGTTGGCGTCTCCGGCGGCGATCGGCTGCCCGGCCCCATTGCCCAGGAGCGCCACCAGGGTATCGAGCGTCCAGCCGCCGTTCGGGTTGGCCAGCCGGAGGCGGACCTCGGAGCCGCTGGTGACCAGATCGGCGCGCTTGTCGCCGTTGCAGTCGGCGGCGAGGACGCGCATCACGGAGCCGCTGCCGGCGAGCAGGTGGGCGACCGCGCCGAAGGTGCCATCGCCCTTGCCGAGCAGGACGCCGGTGTTTCCGCCCTGCTCCGCCACCGCCAGGTCGACGCTCAGGTTGGCGTTGACGTCGCCGATCGCGATCGCCCTGGGGTGGTCGGCGAAGTAGGACACCGCGCTCTTGAACTTGGCGGCGCCGGTGTTGAGGAGCACCGCAACCCCACCGGTCGGATCGGCGACCGCGAGATCGATCAGACCGTCGCTGTTGAGGTCCCCTGCGGCGATCCCTTCGGGCGCGCCGACGTACGGCAAAGGGGTCGCCGCGAAGCTGCCCGCTCCGTCGCCGAGCAGCGCCAGTACCGGGTTTCCCACCCCGCCGACCGCCGCGAGATCGAGGCGCTTGTCGCCGCTCAGTTCGGCCGCCACCAGCGCGCGCAGCGGCGCGGTGGTGGGCACGATCGTCGGCCCGCTGAAGTTCAGGGTGCGCTCGCACCGCTTCGCGAAGCACATGCCGCTCACGCAGTCCTCCGAGACGGCGCAGGCGCGTCCGGCCTGGCAGCGCGGGCAGTCGCCGCCGCAGTCGAGATCGGTCTCGCGCCCCCCTTCGCGCGGTCGTCGCACGTCGGGGCGCGGCAGCGTCCCTCCCGGCACAGGGTGGTGGCGCAGTCGAGATTGCCGAGGCAGGAGGCACCCTCGGTGCAGCGGGCGCACGTCCCGCCGCAGTCCACGTCGCTCGCATCGCCGTCGCGGACGCCATCGGCGCACGGCAGGATCAGGGCGAGATCGGTCGGCGCGCGAGCGTCGGGCGGCGCGGGACCGCCCGGGTCGCACGCCGCGAGCATCCCCAGCAGCGCCGCTGCCCGTCGGAGAGCCACTACGTTTCCGCCCCTGGCCCGAGTCGTCGCCACATCACGATCTCGTCGATTCCCTCGTGCACCAGCGCCGGCAGTGCGCCCGACTCGCGGTAGCCGCGCGCCGCGTAGAAGCGCCGGGCGCCGTCGTTGAAATCAGACACCAGCAGGAAGAGATGGCGGCTCGCCTTCGCCACCTCCTGCTCCACGGCGTCGAGGAGCAGGCCGCCCACGCCGCGTCCCTCGGTGCCGGGCGCGAGGGCGATCAGGCGCAAGTAACCCCCGAGCGCGAAAGTCCCGCTGGCGAGGAACCACGCCATCCCGCGAACGGCGCCCTCCTCCTGGGCCACCAGCAGGCCATCGCCGCGCGCGAGCGCCTGATCGAGGCTTCGGGCCAGACCGGCACAGGTGGTGCCGTAGCGGGCCAGGAGCGGCTGATCCGCCACCGCCAGGGCGATCGCCTCCGCCTCGTCGCCGCGGGCGGGGCGGATGATCACACGCCGCCTGCTAGTTCGCCGCCCTGCACCGACGCCCAGGGCATGCACGGGGTGTTGCGCGCATGGCCGATCCGACCGGCGCGATCGATCACGATGATCCCGCCCTCGCCGCCGACCCGCCCACCGAGTTCGTCGACCGCGGCGCGCGCGGCCTCGTCGGCGCCCAGGCCGGAGCGCAGCCGATCGATGGCAAATTTTGCCATCACCACGCGGATGATCGACTCGCCATGCCCGGTCGCCGAGGCTGCCCCGGCGAGGTGATCGGCGTAGTTGCCGGCTCCGGGAAGCGGCGAGTCGCCGACGCGGCCGGGGCGCTTCCAGGAGATCCCACCGGTGGAGGTCGCCGCGGCGAGCTGGCCGCCGGCATCGATGGCGCAGGCTCCCACGGTGTCGCCGGTGGCCGATGGGGCGAGGCGCCCGGCGCACTCCAGCTCGAAGCGCGCGCGGGATCGGACGGTCACCATCGCCTCGGGCGACTCGGGCTCGATCCCGCACTCGCGGGCGAACGCGAGGGCCCCGCCACCGACGAGGAGGATGTGCTCGCCGCGCTCGAGGATCCGGCGCGCCACGGTGACCGGATGGCGCACCCACGGCAGCGCCCCGACGCCGCCCGCCCGCAGCGCGCCGTCCATGATCGCCGCGTCCACCTCGATCACCCCATCGCGATTGAGCACCGCCCCGCGCCCGGCGTTGAACTCCGGGTCGTCCTCCAGCACCCGCACCGCCGCCTCCACCGCGTCGAGAGCACCGCCGCCTGCCGCGAGGACCTCCCACCCCGCGCGCGCCGCCTGCTCGCACCCTTCGCGACAGCGGGGAATCCGCTCTCCATCGACGAAACCAGCCCCTCCATGAACGATGATCGCAGGCTTCATGACGGGCCGATGGTAGCACCGACCTCCCTCGCCGGTGTCGTTCCCCTTCGACTCCGCTGCGCTCCGCTCAGCGCGGCCCGCAGGCCGCAACCAAGACGCGCGGCCTTTGGCCGCTCGACAATCTTCGCGCGCCGCGACGATTCTCGGAGGTAGTAGATCAGGAGATACGGGCCTGGGCGCGAGGGTAAGGGCCCGCGAATGGACAACTCAGTCGTCCTCGCGGCCGATCTCATCCCGGCAGGCTTCGTTGCTCCTCCGTCAAATCCAGAGAGTATTCTCCGTCGTCGCGCCTCGCCATCCGGGCGCCTCGGATCGCGATCATCGATCGACTTGCCCATTCGCGGGCCCTTACTTTGTCGCCCCGATCCCCACGTGCGACCCCCGTCAGGCTCGCCTTGTTGCTATCGGCCAGCCCGCCGGGTGGTGAGTGGCGGAAAATGAGCTACTTGTTGGCGGCGAGGAGCTTCTTGAGGTCGTCGCGGGCGCTGTCCTTGAGCTTGTAGCTCTCCATGTCGGCGTGGCAGGAGTCGCACTTGAAGTCCACGCCCTTGGCCTTGGCGGCCTTGACCAGCGTCTTCATCGCCTTGCTGGCGGCCGGGCGGCCCCCCGCGGCGCAGGCCTTCACGATCGAGTTGTCGCCCTTCAGGGCGATGGTGCACTTGTCGTCATCGGCGCGGGCGCTGCCGAAGGAGCCGGCGGCGAGCACGCCCGCGAACAGGAACGCGAAGAAGAGGGCCCTGCGGATCATCGGTCGTACCTCCGGGTGCGATGGGACGCCATGGTGCCACAAGGGCGGCGGGTTTTCATTCCGACGATGGGCCCGCCCGCCGTATTCAACGCGCTCAGTCCCGGCGCAGGAGACGGTCGGGGGCGCGGCGCACAGTGCCTCGCCGCCCGTCCTCGCCGTCGAGGCGGATCAGCCCTTTTCGGCGATCGTCGGTGCGGCGGTCGCGCGTCATGAGGTCGCGCAGCGCCGGGACATCCTGGACCTTCGGCCGCGCGTTGTCGGCGACGTGGCCGCAGTTGTAGCAGGTGAGCACGCGGCCGACGGCGAGCCGGGCCCAGCGGAGGATCATCCGCCGCCGCTCACCGCACGAGGCGCAGGCGCCGTGGATCGGGATCGCGTCGGAGGGCTCGCGGATGTAGCAGGCGGAGCAGAGACCGCGGCGCGGCTCGTCGGTGGGGCGGCCGCACCCGTCACAGGAACGCTTCTCCAGCATGACTTCTCCTCGCGATGGACGCCTCCCTGTCTAAACCCGGGGCCGCGAGGGAGCAACTTTTCACACCTGCTGGACCACGGCTACCCTCGGGGCACGTCGGGGCGGTAGCGGCCCATGATCTCCGCCAGCCTCTCGAGCGGCAGGCCCGGGGCGAAGTTGCCGTCGCGGCCGCGCATGTCGTCGGCGGCGCAGAGGGCGTTCAGGATCGCCTCCTCGGTCGCCTCGATCACCGCCTCGTAGAGCGGGCCGGTGGCGCGGTCGAACAGGACGTCGAGGCGGTGGGTCATGCCGTGGGTCACCCGCGGCACCCGGTTGGCGGTCGAGAAGCCGACCACCAGCTCGCCCGATCCGTGGGCGGCGTACGATCCGCATCGGCCGATCCCGAGGGCTGCCCGCTTGCAGAGGCGGGCGATCTGCTGGGCCATGAGCGGCGCGTCGGTCGCCACCACCACGATGATCGAGCCGTAGGAGCGGACGCGCCGCGCCAGATCGCGGTAGGCCGGAAAGAGCAGCTCACCGACGGCAACCCCGTCGACGCGCAGGTTCTGCATCACCCCGAAGTTGCTCTCCACCAGCACCCCGACGGTGTAGGCGCTGCCGCCTTCGCCGGGCGCATCGGGGGCAGGCACCCGCCGCGATGCGGTGCCGATCCCCGCCTTGAAGTCGCAGGTGATCATCCCTGTTCCGGCACCCACAGACCCTTCGGCGACCGGGCCCGGCGCGGCGGTCTCGATCGCGCGGTAGATGTGCTCCGAGCGAATGTGGCGGCCGACCGAGTCGTTGAGGTAGGAGTCGTCGCACTCGCCGACCACCGGGATGAGGACGTCGTACTCCTCGCCCGTCTTCGGCTGGTGGCGGGTGATCCACTTCACCGCAGCGTCGGAGACCTTGCCCACCGACATGGTGTTGGTGAGCAGGATCGGCGTCTCGAGCAGCCCCCACTCCTGCACCTGAGTGAGCCCCGCCAGCTCGCCCGCGCCGTTCAGGACGAACACCCCGGCGATCGCGCAGTCCTGGAAGAAGTTGTCGAGCGGGATGATCGCGGTGACGCCGGTGCGCACCGGCCCCTTGCCCGCCGTCATCTTGCCGTCGCCCTCGATCAGCGTGGTGTGGCCGACCCGGACGCCCGCGACGTCGGTGATCGCGTTGTGCGGCCCGGTGGGATAGCGCCCGAGGGTGAGGCCGAGGTCGCGGAAGCGCTTTCGCGGCGGGCTCAGGAGGTCAACCCTGGGCCTCGCCCGTCGGTGGGGTGGGGAGCGCGGGGGAGGCAGTGCCGCTGTTGCCGTTTCCGTTTCCGTTGCCCTTCGGCTCCGCCGCGATCCGGTCGCCCTGAGCCTGGCGAGGGTTCGGCTTGACCTTGTCGGTGGCATCGCGCGGGGAGGCCTCGCGGCGCTTCTCGCGGAGGCGCTTCAGGCCGCCCGCGAGGATCTCGGCGATCAGGGTGCGGTACTCGATCCCGGCCGCGTTGGAGATCAGCACGAGGTCGGAGTAGCCCGGGGTGAGGCCCGGAAGCGGGTTGACCTCGAGGACGTACACCTCGCCCTTCTGGTTCATGCGGAGATCGACGCGCGCCACGTCGCGGCAGTCGAGCGCGAGGAAGGTCTCCCGGGCGGCACGCTCGATCGCCTTCGACTCCGTCGGCGTGAGCTTCGGTGGGCAGTCGTAGTGGACGTGCTTCTCCCACTCCTGCTTGATCTCGAAGTCGTACACCGGGCGGGTGTTCGACTTGTCCTTGAAGACGATCTCCATCGGCGGCAGCACCCGCGGGCGGCGATCGCCGAGCAGCCCGACGGTGAACTCGCGTCCCGGGATGTACTCCTCGATCAGCGCCGGCTGGCGGTACTTCTCGATCAGCTCCTTGACCGCCGCGCGGAGCGACGGCTCGTCGTCGACCACTCCCTTGGCGGCGATGCCCTTCGAGGAGCCCTCGGCGTTGGGCTTGACGATCAGGGGGAAGCGCAGCGTCGGGGCGAGCTTCTCGCGGCCGGTCGCCATCACCTGGAAGTCGGGGGTGAGCACGCCGTGCTGGCGCAGGATGCGCTTGGTGAGCGCCTTGTCGAGCGCGAGGGCGAGCGTCGCCGAGTCGCTGCCGGTGTAGGGGATGCCGCACAGCTCGCACAGCGCCGGCACCGCCGCCTCGCGGTTGCGGCCGGCCAGCCCCTCGGCGATGTTGAAGACCAGGTCGACGCCGGACTCCATCAGCTTGCCGGGCAGCTCGGAGTTCGCCTCGAGCGGCACCACGTCATGGCCGAGCGATTCGATCGCGGTGCGGATCGCGTCGATCGTCTCGGGCGGGTCGTACTCCGCCTCGGTGTCGTTGCCGGCCTTCGAGTCGACGCGCTTCATGTTGAAGGCGAAGCCGACGCGCAGCCGGTCGGCCGGGCGCTTCGGCTTCGGCGGCGCCGCGAGGTCCGCCGGAGAGGCGAGCTTCCAGCGGAGGAGCCCGCTCTGCAGGATCGCGGCGATCGCGCCGTCGTAGGAGAGGCTCTCGCGCTTGGCGGCGGCGAACAGGCCGGCGCCCGGCTCCAGCGACGGCAGCGCGTTCACTTCGAGCAGGTAGAGGCGACCGTCCTCGCCGAGGCGGTAGTCGATCCGACCGACGTCGCGCATCCCGAGGGCGCGCACCACGGTCTTGGAGATCGCCTTCAGGCGCGCCACGACGTCGCGCGGGAGGTCGGCGGGGCAGCGCACCTGCACCTTTCCTGGCTCGGTGTTCTTCAGGCGGTAGTCGTAGATGTTGTACTTCGAGCGCGCCGCCGGATCGATCACGTACTCGACGGGGGAGAGCACGCCCTCCTCGCCGGTCCCCTCGATGAACGGCACGGTGACGTCGATCCCCTGGATGAACTCCTCGAGCAGCACGCCGGCCGGGTAGAGCTCGACGGTGCGGACCAGCAGCGCCCGCAGCGCCTTCGGGTCGCGCGCCACCGAGTCGTCGCCGATGCCCTTCGACGAGCCCTCGTAGTTCGGCTTGACGATCGCCGGGAAGCTCATCCCGAAGGTGGTGTCGCCGAGGAGCGCGAGGTCGCGCGGGGTCACCAGGCGGCTGCGCGGGGTGTCGATGCCGTGCGAGGCGAGGACCAGCTTGGTCAGCCACTTGTCGAGGGTGACGGTGAGGACGTAGGCGTCGGAGCCGGTGTAGGGGAAGCCGAGCTCCTCGAACAGCGCCGGGTAGAAGGCCTCGCGCGCGCGGCCGCGGCGGCCCTCGGCGGTGTTGAAGATGAGATCGGGCGCGTAGGCCTCGATCCGCGCCGCGAGGTGCGAGGCGGGCCCCGAGACCTCGATCTTCTCGACCTCGTGCCCGGCGGTGGAGATCGCGGCGGCGATGGCGTTGACCGTGTCGACGCTGTCGAACTCGGCCTCCTCCTCGGCATCGGTGAGGCGAAGGTTGTGGGTGAAGGCGATTTTCACTGGACTCTCCCCGTCGACCGATCACGCGACATGTCGAGTTCCGGGTTATCACTCCGGATCTGGGAGATCAAGACTTGTTCGCGGTCGCGAAGAGGATCCTGCCCGGATCGCCGCTCGGCCGGGGCTTGCCGGAGCGCGCAGGTCGCAGGAAGGGAAGGGACCCGAAGCGTTGCGCCGGGATTTCGCAAATGGAGAGCATTTTCAATATGCCGCGCCCCCCGGGGTCCCGTCCTCAGCCTCTTCCCGACGCTTGACAGGCCCGGAGAGGGTGGATATAAGAGGTCTGCACAAATGAAAACCGTTCTCAATTTCGTCACGGCAGCGCTGGTCACCACGGCCCTCGCCGGCTCCTCCCCGGCGCGCGCCGAGGTCTTCTGGACCACCCGCGACCTGCTGGCCGATCCCTCCTTCTTCCACCGCAGCGAGAAGGTCAGCTTCCAGCAGGTCGACCTCGATCTGGACCCGGACGGGGGTCAGCGCCGCCGCATCGAGAGCCGCCTCGGCTACAAGCTGGCGCGCAGCCGCTACACGATTTTTGTCGCCACCACCGGCGGGCGCGTCGATGGGTACGCCGTCTTCGATGACGAGCTGGGCCAGCACCTCCCGATCAGCTTCGCGGTCAAGATCTCGCCCGCCGGAACAGTGGAGAGGCAGGAGATCGTCGCCTACCGCGAGGCGCGCGGGGACGAGGTGCGCGACGAGCGCTTCCGGCGGCAGTTCGTCGGCAAGTCGAGCCGGGATGCGGTGCGCGCAGGAGAGGATGTGGTGGTCGTCAGCGGCGCCACCATCTCGTCGCGCGCGATGGCGGTGGGCGTGAAGCGGGCGCTGGTGCTGGTCGAAGAGGTGATGCTCAAGCCTCGCCTGGCGATCTCGGCGACGGCGCGGCGCGCGACCGCGCAGCCGTAGGTTCCTTCCATGCGCCAGTTCGCCTCCTCGGGGTTCCGGCTGTGGAACCTGGCGCGCGAGGCGAAGCTCACCTACTCGTTCTTCGGGCTGTTCGCGCTGCTCGCGCTGAGCTCCTCGATGCTCTACTACGAGGATCTGGTCGGCCTCGGCGGAGGCGGCGTGCGCGCCTACTACGCCGGTGAGGTGGCGCCGGGAGGAGCGCCGGTTCGTGGGGCGCAGGGCGGACCGGAGATCGCGCTGCCCGACGAGAAGCCGCGGGAGCAGGGGCCGCTGGTGGTGGCGGCGACCTACCGCAAGCTGCTCGAGGTGACCCACTTTCATCTGTTCACCGTCCCGGTGTTCCTGCTGATCATCACCCACCTCTTCATGCTCACCGGGCTCGCGACGCGGTCGAAGGTGGGGTGGATCGCGGGCGGCTGGCTGTCGGCGCTGCTGCACCTCGCGGCGCCGTGGCTGGTGCGCTACGGGGGCAGCGGCTTTTCGCCGCTGTACGGCCTGAGCGGGGCGCTGCTCGGCGTGACCTGCCTCGTGCTGACCGCCTATCCGGTGTGGGCGATGTGGTGGGGACGACCCGCCGCGGAGGGGGCACCAGCGACGGAGGTCAGTACCTGACACGGAAGTTTTTCGGCGAGCCCGGGACGTCTGCGTCGAGGACCTCGTAGGCGATTCCCGGGAGGTCGCCCGCCGCCTCGCGGGTGGCACCAGTGACCAGGATCTCGTCGGCACCGGCGGTGTCCTCGCCGAGCTTGCTGGCGGCGTTCACCTCGCGACCGAACACGTCGCTGTCGCCGATCCGCAGCACGCGGCCGAAGCCGATCCCGACGCACAGGAGCACGCGGTCCTCGGGGGCGCGGCTCCGGCTGTAGTCGCGGCAGGCGTGCTGCATCGCCACCGCGCACTCGATTGCCGCGCGGGCGCGCTTGAAGAGCAGGAGGAAGCTGTCGGCCTCGACCTTGATCAGGATCCCGTCGCCGGCGGCGACGATCGGGTGGAGGAGCCGCTTCTTCTCGAAGATCACCTGCAGGAAGTGGATGATCCCGAAGGCCTCGACGTGGCGCGAGAAGCCCGCGAGATCGGTGAACATCACCGCCCACTCCTCGCCGAAGAGGTCCCAGATGCGCTGGTCGATTCGCGCGTGGTCGGCCCCTTCCCGTGTGCGCTCCTCGATCAGCGCCCACAGGCGCCCCTCGCTTCCCTTCAAGTCCGCGTCGCGTGTGGACATGGAGCCTCCTCGACCCGGCCAACGCTACTCGGGCTCGAGGGTCGCGTCGAGCTTGCCCGGGGGGACCTCGATCGTCGCTGGCACGCCGGCGCGGAGAAGCTGCACGTTCGCCGGGTGGTCGCAGTTGCCGATCGCGGCGACGAGATCGTCCGGGCGATCGAGGCGCCGGCCGTCGTAGGCCAGCACGAGATCGCCGGCGCGCACCAGCGATGCCGCCGCCGCTTCGACGATCAAGACGCCGCGCGCCTCGTGGCCGTCGATCGCGAACAGCGACGGGTTCCGGGTGCGCAGCCCCTCCGCCGCGAAGCCCGCGCGGTGGGCCTCCACCCGGGGAGCGAGCCGGGCTCTCAGCGCCGGATCGGCGAGCGGCTTGCCGTCGCTGCCGAGCAACACCGGCTGCCCCTTCTCGACCGTCCAGGCCAGCTGCCTCCCCACGCCCGCGATCGCCTCGCCGCGCAGATCGAAGTCGACCCGGCGGACCTCCTGCCCATCGCCGTCGAACACCGTGCGGCGTCCCGCCGACCCTTCGCTGGAGAGGATCGGCTGGTCGCCCTCGCCGAAGAAGCGCTCCTCGACGCGGTTTCCCCAGCGGTCGTACGTCGCGACCACGGTGACGTACCCGGCGCGGCCGAGGGCCTTCTTGCCACCGGGGCCGAGGAACGTTCGCTGGACCGGGCGGCCCTGCTCGTCGTAGCGGATGCGGAGCTGCGCTGCGCCATCGCGGGTGATCACCGGCTGCGGCTGGGCGTCGGCGCCGAGCCAGGCGATGTCGGTCGGGCGGCCCCACGGGTCGTGCTTGGAGCGCTGTGCGTGCCAGCCGAGGAGGCCCACGCGCCTCTCCCCGTCGACGCCGAAGAGCTGTTCGAGGACCCGCTGCCCGCGGCCGTTCCACTCCGAGCGCACCAGCGCGGCGCCGGCGGGTCCGAGCACCGGCCGTCCCGCAGCGTCGAAGAAGCGCTCCTCGACGCGGTCGCCGCGATCGTCGTAGACGGCCCGCCAGGTGGCGAAGCCGGCGCGGCCGGCGATCGGCGTATCCTGGGCGCCGAAGTAGCCCTCCTCGACGAGGTGGCCGCCGCGGTCGTAGCGCGCGCGGCGGATCGCGTAGCCGCCCTGGCCGAGGGCACGGTGATCGGCCGCGTCGAACAGCTCCTCCTCGATCACCCGGCCGCGCTCGTCGTACCGGACCGTCACGCGGGCGTAGCCGCTCTTCGCCACCACGCGCTCGCCGCCGACGCCGAGGAAGCTCTCCTCGAGGCGGTCGCCGCGGGGATCAAAGCGCGCGCGCATCACCGCGAAGCCGCCCGGGTGCAGGACCGGACGGCCGTCGACGCCGAAGTAGGCCGTCTCGACGCGGTTGCCCTGCTCGTCGTACTTCATCCGCACCGACGCGTAGCCCTCGCGGCGCAGGATCGGCTTGCCGTCGACGCCGAGATAGACCTCCTCGCCGAGGCGCCCGCGCTCGTCGTAGGCGAGGCGCCGGCTGGCGTAGCCCCCGCGGCGCAGCGTCGGTCTCCCGTCGGTGCCGAGGTAGCCCTCCTCGACCGGGCGTCCCCGCTCGTCGTAGCGTGTGCGGCGGGTGGCGAAGCCGTCGCGGGTGAGCGCCTTGGCGCCGTCGACGCCGAGATAGCTCTCCTCGATCGGGCGTCGCCCCTCGTCGAAGCGCTCGCGGAAGCGCGCGTAGCCGCCGCGCGTGGGGGCCGGCTTCCCCTTCGCGTCGAAGTAGGCCTCCTCGATCAGGCCCGGCTCGTGGGTGGCGCGCACCGTGGCGAAGCCCTCGTGGTTCAGAGTCGGCTCGCCGTAGATGCCGAAGCTGGACTCCTCGATCCGCTCGCCGCGCTCGTCGTGGCGCATCCGGAGCGTCGCGTAGCCGCCGCGGGTCAGGGCGGGCGTCCCGTCGGTGCCGAAGTAGGAGATCTGGATCTTGTCGCCGCGCGCGCCGTAGACGTTGCGGAGGCTCGCGTAGCCGTCGGCGCAGAAGGCGGGCTTGCCGTCGACGCCGAGGTAGGCCTCCTCGTGGCGGTTGCCGACGCGGTCGAAGGTGCGGCGGACCACCGCGTAGCCGTCGCGGATCAGGACCGGCTTGCCGTCGGGGCCGAGGTAGCGCTCCTCGGCAGGGTTGGCCAGCGCGTCATGGTCGAGGGCGATCCGGGCGAGGCCACCCGCGGTGGGTGCTGCGGTGCCGCTGGAGCCGAGGGCGTCGAGGCGGGAGATCGTGCCCCGCTCGTCGGTGGTGAGGGCCCAGCCGAAGGCGCCAAAGCGGTCGGGGCGGGGCGATCCGTAGACGTTGGCGAAGCGCTCGCGCACCAGGCGGCCCTGCGGATCGAACTCGTTCAGATGGACCGTG
The DNA here is from genome assembly GCA_009692555.1 of Myxococcales bacterium. Taxonomy (GTDB): domain Bacteria; phylum Myxococcota_A; class Polyangia; order Palsa-1104; family SHYY01; genus SHYY01. Next base: position 9,056 of record SHYY01000055.1, on the reverse strand, counting down.
ACGTCGGTGTCGGCTTCGGGGAGCGGATTGTTGAGCGCATCGCGGCGGTCGGTGCGGCGAAGGTCGTCGGAGTGGATCAGCCGGACCACCGTGCGGCCGCGGCGGTCGCGTGCGACGGTCTCCTTCACCGCGCCGTGCTCGTCGTAGACGTACTCCCACGCGGCTTGCCCCTCGTCGTCGTCGGCGAGATGGCCGGCGCCGCTCATGCGTTCGACGCGCAGCACCCGGCCGGCGCGGCGGTGGAAGCGGAAGGTCGCGGCGCGCGGGTGCTGGGCCGCGGCAGCGACGGGGCCGAGGCACTCCATCACCTGGCGCCGCAGCGCGAATCCGGCGCAGTCGATGGTGCTCACCGCGAAGTGGAGGTGCCAGCCGAGGGTTGCGGCGACGGTCGCGACGGCGGCGAGCGCGGCCAGCCCGAGGGTCCGTCGCCACCTATGGGGCCGCGGCCCGTCCAGCGCCCGCAGCACCGCCGCCGCGTCGGGGAGGCGCCTGGCGGGCTCCTTCTCGAGCAGGCGCGCGATGACCTTGGCCACCCAGGGCGGCAAATCGTGCCGCACCGCGCGGGGGTCGGGCGGTGGATCCATGATGTGCCGCACCACCGCCGCCATCGGCGTCGAGGCGGGGAAGGGCACCTCGCCGATCAGCATGTGGTAGAGCACGCAGCCGAGCGCGTAGAGATCGGTCCGCCCATCGACCTCCTGGGCGCGCGCCTGCTCCGGTGCCATGTACTCCGGGGTGCCGACGGGGCGGCGCTCCGCATCATCGACCCCGTCGCCCGCGGCGGTGCGGGCGATCCCGAAGTCCATCAGCACCACGCGCCCGGTCTTCGCCTCGAGGAGAACGTTCTGGGGCTTCAGATCGCGGTGGATCACGCCCTGCTCGTGCGCCGCGGCGAGGCCGGTGGCGATGGCGCGCGCGATCGCCAGGGCGTCCGGGAGCGCGATGTGGTCCTCGCGCTTGATCCGATCGGCCAGCATCTCGCCGGCGACGAACTCCATCTTGATCAGGTAATGGCCATCGACCTCCTCGAGGTCGTAGGTGCGGCAGACGTTCGGGTGGGTCACCTTCTGCGCGAGCAGGACCTCGTCGCGCAGCTTCTCGATCCCACCGGTGCCGCCTGCGAGATCGCGGTGCACCACCTTCAGCGCGACCGCCTTGCCGAGCACCTCGTCGTCGGCGAGGTAGACCGCGCCCATGCCGCCCTGGCCGAGGAGGCGGGTGACCTGGTAGCGATCGCCGAGGCGCGCGCCGACGGTGATCGGGAGCGGCTCGCCGCGGGGGGCGCGCGAGGTGGCGGGAGAAGAACGCGGGCTGGCGGGGAGCGTCTGGCCGAGGGCCAGCTCGCCTGGATCGTCGCTGGTGGGCTTGCCGGGCGGGTCCGCCACGGCGCGAGGATAACACCGATGGGTGGTCCTCAGTCTGTCGTCAGTCCCTCAGCCCTTCATCCAGCGCTCCGCGATCCAGGCATGCGACTCGGCGGCGCAGGGCTGGAAGTTGTACAGCGCCCTCACCCACTCCGGCTCCTCGACCGCCCACTGCTTCGCGGTCAGCGCGCCGAGGCCCACCAGCAGGTCGACCATCCCGAGGAGATCGATCAGGAAGCCCACGTTCGACGGCACCAGGCCGACCGGGGCGAGGCGGAACGCGCGATCCCCGAGCAGCTCGTGGCACTGCTGGGCGACCCCGCGCCCCTCGCTGTTGAGCATCACCTGGAGGAGGTAGAGGAGGTTCATCGGGAAGGCGAACCAGGGCAGCCAGCCCCACTCGCTCGACGCGGGTGTGGACGGGGGCGGTGAGGGGAGCAGAGCGGGAGGAGGGCCGCCGCGGAGCTGTCGCACCGCGAGCTCGAGCCCGACGCCCAGCGCCCCGATGGTTCCGTCCAGGCCCGCCCGGATGGTGGGGTTGAGCAGCGACCGATCGCCGTCGTGGAGCTCGGTGAGCAGGAGACGGAGCCGTTCGCCAGCGGCGCGCTGCACCGGCCCCAGCGCCTTGAGCGCATCCTCGACCTCGGGCAGCACGGGGGGCCCGGGCGGCGCCGGCAGATCGCGCGGGGGCTCGGGCTGCTCGGGCATGAACAGGTTGGAGAGGTTGCTGCTCCCGTCGTCGGCGCCGAGGTTGATGAGGACGATCTCCTCGTGCGGCACCGCGGCCACCTTGCCGCGGCCGGCGAGCGCGCGCACGAGACCGATCATCGCCGGGTTGTTGGTGTTCACCGCACCGTCGACCTGCCCGTCGCGGATCGGGAACACGATCGGGAACGAGCCGCTGCGCAGGGCCACGTCGTAGAGGCGCTCGCCCGCGTCGGCGGGGTCGGCGCTGTCGTAGGTGCGAGGACCCCAGGGGGCGCCTGCTCGACCTGCCGGGACCACCACGCGCCGCCCGGGCGGCAGGTCACCGAGTGTGGTGGTGGGGCCGTAGTTCGCCTCCTCCTGCATCAGCGCCTGGGTCTTGTCGTAGTTCGAGAGGGGCCCCTTGCCGAGGACCATGTCGACGTAGGCCTGGGGGCTGGCCGGGACCATCGCGCGCGCCGCCGCGGTCAGGAAGGAGCGGCACGCCTCGAGGAGCTCGACGCCCGAGATCCGCCCTGCGTCGACGAGGGCGACGTTGCACGCCAGGTAGATGGCCAGGAACGATCCCGCCGAGGAGCCGACGAACAGGTCGGTGGCGGCGACGAAGCCGGGGCTCCGGCGCTCGAGGTCGACCAGGCAGTTGATGTAGGTGATCGCCCCGGCCCCACCATCGAGTGAGAGAATTCGATAGCTGGACATCGTGCCTCCCGGTTGGAGTGACGAGCGTCGCGGCGCCAAGGGCGCCACCGGTTCACGGCGCCGGTCAAGACGCCCGATGCAGCGCAGCCGCAGCCGAATGCTGTCTTGACGGCGGGCTCGCAGCAACGGAAGCTGGTCTCGATCAGCGAGGCGACATGCGGACCCTGTGCTTTGTCGGCGTACTCTTGACTTCGGGATGCGGCGGACCGGTTGGCGGGACCGACGGGCCGCTCGCGGATGGGGGCGTGGACCTGGCGCCCCCTGCGGACCTGCCGATGACCGTAAGCGGCCGGCGGCTGGCCGAGGGAGAGACCGTCCTGGTCGGCGTCACCGATGACGGTTGGGTGGTCTTCATCGATTTCAACGATCAGGCGCGGCCGGTCGCGCGCGCGGTGCCCCTCTCCGGTGGCCCGGTACAGGCGATCGTCGCCAACACGGATCAATTCAAGAGCTTCGTCCTCGGTCGGACGGTCGTGGTCTGGCACGACACCGACGGCGACGGCAATGGCGTGCTGGGCGCCTGGCGCGCGGGAGTCTACAAGGAGTTCGCGAAGCGCTCCCCGGTCGCAGGCGCGGTCAGCCGGGACGGCGCGTACATCGCCTACTACGACAACGTCGACGCCGACACCACGTTCGCGGATCTGGTCTTCGACCGGACCGACCACAGCGCGCCGAAGGTGGTCCAGAAGCGCGTCGGGCTGGGGGCCAACAACTGCATCCCGATCGTCGACATCGTCGGGAATCACCTCGTGGCCTCCCATTGTCCGCCCGAGGGTGGGAAGGCGGCCGTAACCTCATGGGATCCTGCGGGAAAGCGCGTCGACCTGCTCCTGGACGCCGTCAGTTTCTGGGTGGCGGACATCGCGGGCACGATGGTGCTGGTGGTCAATCAGGCCGGCGTCGGGTCGGTGGTGCCGATCGGGGGAGGAGCGCCGTTGATCTCCAATCTCGCCGAGATCTACGACGCCCGCTTCACCCACGATGGCAGCGCCGTCCTCTACGCGACCACAAAGGGTGCGCTGGTGCGGGCGCCGGTGAAGGGCGCGCCGATCACGCTGCAAGCGAAGGGCGTCCTCGACTTCAATGCCCTCTCGATCGATGACCGCTTCGTCATCTACCACGGGAAGACGGGCGCCTCGTTCAGCGACCTGTTCCTCGCCTCGGCGACCGGTCCGAGCGTGCCGATCACGCTCTCGGCGACCCCCGACGCCGCGACGAACGGTTCCTTCGGCAACACCTTCACCGCCGATTCGAGTCGCGCGCTCTATTTCACCGGATGTGACGAGAAGGACTGGGCCGGCACACTCCGGGTGCAGTCGGTGGTGGGGGGCCCGTCGCGGGCAATCGCCGAGCGTTCGAGCAACCTGCTGCGTGCCCGCGGGACGCGGATCGTGTTCACCGAAGACTACGAGGCGACCCTCGAGGGCGTCGCCAGGGCGGACATCAAGTGGATCGATCTCGCCCAGGGCGCTGCGACCCTGATCGCCCAGCGGGCCGATCCGGGTTTTTCGGTCACTCCTGACGGCAAGTCGGTGGTCTATGCCTACACCACCGACCCGGAGCGCGCCGGGATCTACCTGGCGCCTCTCGCGGAGTAGCCGTGATACGCTGGCGACGGAAAGGGCCCACAACCGATGAGCGGTCGACTGCCTCTCGCCGCCCTCGCACTGGCCCCGCTGCTCGTCGCCTGCGGCCAGGCCCCTGCGACCCGGCTTGGGGTCGATCTCGCCGTCCCGCTGTCGCCCGATGACCTGAGTGCGGCGGCCGACCTTGCTCCGGCCGCCGCCGATCTCGCGAAGCGCCCGGGCGACCTGACCGTGCTCCCCGATCTCGCCGGGAAGTGTCTGAACTGCCAGGGCGCGACGCCGGTGTGCGACCCGCAAAGCGGCACCTGCGTCGCCTGCACGCCCCAGAAGGACGTCTGCCCGGTCGGGGAATATTGCGAGGCGGCGAAGGGAGGCTTCCAGTGCGTCGCCGGCTGCAAGGCGGACGGGGACTGCCCCGCCGACGGTGGAGTGGGCAAGGTCGCCTGCTGCGCGCACCAGTGCGTCGATCTCGTGGGAGACGCGAAGAACTGCGGAAAGTGCGGTACCGCGTGCGCGCAGGCGTGCTGCGCTGGGGCCTGCGTCGACGTCAGCAAGGACCCGCTGCACTGCGGCGGCTGCGGGAAGCCCTGCCCGAACGGCCAGATGAATCACGCATTGATCGCCTGTGTCCAGTCGCAGTGTGCGATCAACGCGTGCATCGGCGGCTACACCGACTGCGACAAGGACGCGTCGAACGGCTGCGAGGCGAACCTCCAGGGCGATCCGCTGAATTGCGGGCAGTGCGGGAACTTCTGCAACGTGGCGAATGGCATGGGGGCGTGCTCCAATGGCTGCAAGATCCAGAGCTGCTACGCGGGCTTCGCCGATTGCAACAAGAACGCCGTCGACGGGTGCGAGGTCACGGTGACCAAGGACCCGCAGAACTGCGGCTCGTGCGGCAAGGTGTGCCCCGCGCCCCCGAACGCGCTGGCGAGCTGCTTCGGCGGAGGATGCGCTGTCGGTGGCTGCAGCCCCGGCTTCGGCGATTGCGACGGCAACGTCCAGAATGGCTGCGAGCGGGCGCTGGCGAACGATCCCGCCAATTGCGGCAAGTGCGGCAATGACTGCGGGCAGGCGCTGAACGGCATCGCCGGCTGCATGGACAGCCTCTGCAAGCTGGTGTCGTGCAAGGTGCCCTTCAGCGACTGCAACATGAACCCGGTCGACGGGTGCGAGGTGAATATCCAGACCGATCCGGCGCACTGCGCGGGCTGCGGCAAGGGGTGTCTGAAGCCGGCCCATGGCGTCGCGGGCTGTGCCAACGGCACCTGTGGGTTCGGCGGCTGCAATGCCGGCTTCGGCAATTGCAACGGCAACGCGAACGACGGCTGCGAGGTCAATTTGATGGCCGACGCGGCGCACTGCGGAAAATGCGGGATGCCCTGCCCGCAGAATCAGGTGTGCGCGGGCGGGCTGTGCATCGCGCAGCCGGAGTGCGTGAACGCGATGCCGCTCGACGACAAGACGCGCAACGTCGCCTTCAGCGGGTCGGTGGTGTGCGACAGCGCGCTCAACAACCTGTGGTACCGATTCATCGGCGCCTCCGGGACGAAGATGCCGACGACCGCCCCGCAGACGATGCTGTGTGGCACCCACGCGCCCGGCTGGCTCAGCGGCACCTACCCGAACGTCGGCGACGGAGTGGTGCAGCGCATGGTCTGCTTCAACTGGTCCGGGAATGCCTGCAACTGGAACGCGATGATCGCGATCATCAACTGCGGAAACTACTATGTCTTCAGGCTGCCCACTCCCCCGGCGTGCAATCTCAGGTATTGCGGCACCGATTGAGGGTCTACTCCAATTTCCTGGTGGCGGCCGCGACGTAGCGCTGGAGGCGCTCGAACGGCTCCCGGGGCACCTGCCAGTCGCCCGAAAAGCAGTTGTCGAGGTCGTGGATCAGGTAGAGGACGTGGGAGATTGCGCCCGCCATCGCGGCGGTGATGATCATGTGAATGACCTCGTTGTCGACGGCGAGCATGTAGAGGGAGCCGACGGTGATCATCGCGCCGGTGTAGAGGAGGACCTTCAGCGCGAGCGGGATTCGCATCCGGCTCCCGGAGAGGCGATTGGTGCGCGCGTCGCTGAGATCGTTGAAGCGCGCCAGCACCTCCCCGTAGATGGCGCCCTGGCATTCGCCGGACAGGTCCACGCGGTGCAGGACGTCCCAAAGCTCCTCGAGGATCTCCGTGCCCCGGTCGAATCCGGCCAGCTGGTTCTGCTCCATCGCCTTCCACTCGATCCCGAGCACCGCGGCGACGTAGTCCGCCAGGCTCGCCTGCACCCGCGAGGCGATCGGATCGGGCAGCCCCTTGGCGGTGCGCGAGAGGTCCATCAGCTCGTTGGCCTCGCGCTCCACCTGCGCGCGCGCCTCGTTGAACTGTGTCCACACCACGAACACCACGAACGCGAGCAGGACGGCGTACACGGTGCCGACGGTCTGGAGGTAGTTGCCGACGGAGTCGTTGCTGGCGCGGAGAGCGTTGACCGGCACCAGCCGGCGCACCAGGTGGAGGCCCCCGAGCGACAGCGCGATGCTGCCGAGCACCGACGGGAGGAGGGCCTGCATGGACCCGAGCGCGTTGGCGTGCTTCATGGGCGGGACTATAGCCCGCCGCCCGCCGGATCTTTCCAAACACCGCCCCCGGTGCCATCATTCGCCCGATGCGTCGCTTGCCCTTCGTGGCGCCGGTCGCTGTGCTTGGCGGGCTCTGGTCCGCTGGGGTCGGGTGCACCGTGGAGAACGCCGGCTTCGACCCTCGAATCGACGCTGCCGGCAACCCGGTGCTACGCGATCTCGCTTCGTTCGCCGGCTGCCAGCCACCGCAGCGACGGTGCCAGGCGGGTGGCGCGCTCTCCGAGCGTTGCGTCGGCGGAGCCTTCCAGCCGGACCGGGCCTGTCCGATCGACTCCTCGTGCGATGGCGGCTATTGCCGCCCGCCGCCCCGGAACGACGGGGCACAGGGCCATCCCTGCAAGTCGGAGAGCGACTGTGGCCCGACCGCGCTGACGGCGGGCTACTCGTGCCAGCCGTTCGTCGCCGACCCGATGCCTCCGCCGCTCGTCGATCTCCGGTGTGCGCGCCAGGTCGGTGGGGGCGGATCGGGGGTGCCCTGTACCGCCGGCGTCGAGTGTCGGAGCGGCTACTGCATCCTGGAGCGGGGGACGTGCTTCCGCGCCTGCGCCGGTGCGGACAGCGACTGCCCGCCGCGTGGCCCCGTGAAGCTGGTCTGCCGTCCGGCGATGATCCGCGTCGAAGGGACCGACGTGAAGCTGAACTCCTGCCAGGTCCCGTGATTCTCCAGTTCGTGCGCACAGCCCGTATCCTCGGTGCTTCGGTCGCGCTTCTCGCCGGGGCCGCGGGCTGCGGGCCTGCGCGGCCGAGCGTTGTCTCGCCTGCGGCTGGCGCGCCCGCTGAGGCCTGCACGGTGGCCACTCTCGGCCTCGCCGCGCCATCGGTGGGAGGGCTCCGGCCGGCGGTCGCCGCGGGGGGCGGGCGCGTGGCGGTGGCGTGGCTCGAGCTCGGCGAGCGCTCGCGCATCCTCGTCGCGGTCCTCGATGCGACCCGGCCGGGCGCCGAGCTGGTGGCCCCGGCGGCGGAGGCCGCGATCGGCTGGAGCGGCCTCAGCTCGCCGCGCCTGGTGGTCGCCGATGACGGCTTCGTGCTCGCATTCGGGGGGCGCGACCCGGCCGAGCGGGAGGCGATCGCCCTGGTGCAGGTGAGCCGCGACGGGACGGTGGGCGCGCCGTCGACCGCGGTGGTCGCGGAGGGCGGGCCGCGCCCGCTGGCGATCCTGCGCACGCCCGAGACGCTGCTGGTCGGGTGGTCGGCCTGGGCGGTCGATGTCCCGACGGTCAACCTCACCGGGGCGGGGCGCGCTGGTCCGTCCCCGTCGCCGCCGCGCGTGCTCGACACGGCTCCCCACGAGCCCGCCCTCCAGCTGCTCCCGGGCGGCACGCGCGCGGGCTCCGAGGCGGAAGCGGTCCGCCCACGCGGCCGCATGGCCACCGGGGCTCACCCCGGCGGGTGGCACGACGTCCGCGCGGTCTGGGTGGCGGTGGCCGGCACCGGAGTCGAGGCTCGCGACGTGGTTCGGGGAGTCACCCTCGACGGGCGCGGTGCTGCGCGGGGCGAGGCATTCGAGGCCGGCGAGGGGCGCTTCCCGTCGCTGGTACGGCTCGCCGACGGCGATCTTCTGATGATGGAGCGCGCGGAGAAGCTGTGGCTCGGCCGGGTCGCAGCTTCCGGAGTGGTCACGCCCCTCCCCGCGCCCGCGGGCCGCGTCGGGTCGCTGGCAGCCCGCGCCGATGCTGGCATCGCGTGCTACGGACGCCCCGCCGCCACCGCCGACGGCGACGAGATCCACTGCGGCCAGCTCGACGGCGAGGGGCGGTCCTCCGGGGAGGTTGCGGTGGCCGGCGGAGTGGTCGGGCTCGAAGGGCTCGGACTGGCGAGTGACGGGGACCTCGCCGCCGTGGCGTGGCAGCAGGACGACGAGCTGGCGGGCAGCGCCGTCGATGTCGCCCTGGTGCGGTGCCGCTGATCCGAGGGGTCATGCTTAACAGCGGAGGGGGCCCTCTTGCTGGCTCTTGCTCGTCACGTAGTCGTAGTCGTAGTCGTAGTCGTAGTCGTAGTCGTCCCGTCCGCAGCGACGGCAATCGAACTTCCTCCCGCAACAAATTCCTCCTGCCAACCGACAACCCT